>JAJRPH010000244.1 GCA_024280875.1 Deltaproteobacteria bacterium
ATTTGCGATGGGTCTTACGTGTGCGAATGACAAAAAGGCCCGCCAATGCTGGCTTTGGGACAGAGGGCAGGGATTATCTCTGAAACTCCTGTAGAAGCTGAACATATATTGTGGTAAAACAACCTAAATTGACCGTTTTAAATATTGAAATAACATTTTGTTTTAATTGGTTACGCGAATAATCAATTTAACATAATAAAAAATTTCGGTATAGAATTATTTTTAGATTTTAATTTTATCGATATTACCCAAAAAGGGCAACCACAGGGGGTTGCCCCTACGGGAAAACATCGATGGCATTGACAACAACGCATAGCTTAACCCGGAAAACACGAGGGAAAAAATGACATACGATCCCGCCATGCACCGGCGCCGTTCCATCCGATTGCGGGGATACGATTATTCCCGAGCCGGGGCGTATTTTGTCACTATCTGCGTCCAAAACCGGCAATGCCTGTTCGGGGATATCACAAACGAAGAAATGCGATTAAATGATGCGGGAAAGATGATTCAAACCGTTTGGGATGAAATTCCGGAACATTATCCCGGCATCAAAACCGATGAATTTGTGATCATGCCCAATCATATCCACGGTATCGTGGTCATCACGGCGGGATTGTCATTGCCGGACGTGGTTCATCGATTCAAAACCATGACCACAAAACGATATACGGATGGTGTAAAACAATCCTCCTGGCCACTACAAATATCCATTCCGGCTATTTTTTTCTGTCTGGATTAAATTAATATTTTTGTTAGTTGCAACAAATAAATTATGACTATTAACTGAGTTCAGGAGGATAAAGGAAATAAAAAAGGAGACATTCATTCACAGACGGTCAAGCGTGCGGGAAACCCGCACCGCCTTGTCCCGCCTGTTTAAAAAATGGCAGATACCTTCCGGTCTGATATACGAATAGGTTGAATGCTATAGGGCAGCGGATTTGTTGTGTAATCTCTCTGCAAGCCAAATCTTAATAATAGAGACTGCCGAGGGACACCAACACGTTTAGCTTCTTTATCTAAGGCCTGAATCATCCATAGAGGAAAATCGACATTAACCCTTTTTTGCTCCTGGTTCGGCCGTCTTGCTTTTGAAAAGTCTAAATGCTTTAAGATGCTTTTGCCTTCATCTTCAAGAATTTTGCGGCCTTTTGCCCAGACGTTTGGTAACGTTTAAACGAAAGGCCGTGCCCTTTAAAAACAGATGTTACTCATGCCTGAGAGCCTCTATCGGATCAAGCCGGGCTGCCTTGCGGGCCGGGAAATAGCCGAAAATGACGCCTACTGCCGCAGAAAACAGGAATGCAATCACGACAATCTTCGCATTGAACAGAAAGGGGACCTGAAGCGCATTGGCCCCGGCTGCGGCGGCCCCGAGTCCCAGAATAATACCGATGATGCCGCCGAAACAAGAAAGCACCACCGCCTCCACCAGAAACTGAAGCAGCACTTCTTTCTCAAGAGCGCCGATGGCAAGCCGGGTGCCGATCTCCCGGGTGCGTTCCGTGACCGAGACAAGCATGATATTCATGATTCCGATCCCGCCCACCAGAAGGCTTACTCCGGCCACTGCGGCCAGCAGAGCCGTCAGGACCCGGGTTGAACTCGTCAAGGCTACCATGATCTCCTTCATGTCCCGGACATTGAAATCATCTTCTTCACCGTGGGTAATCCTGCGGCGCTCACGCATCAATCTTTCGATATCTGATTTGACCTTTTCCGTTGAAACACCGTCTTTTGCCGACACATAGATGGTCCTGACATAGTTATTTCCGGCTATACGCCGCTGAAATGTGCGCAGGGGGACCAGGATAAAATCGTCCTGATCGGTGCCGAAACCGGATTGTCCTTTGGAGTCAAGCACCCCGATGACCTGGAAAGAAAGTTTCTGCAAACGGACAGAAGCACCGACCGGCTCCTGACCGCCAAAGAGTTCCTTACGCACGGTGGAGCCCAGGACACACACGTTTTTTCCGGCCCGCATTTCCCCTTCGTTAAAACCCCGGCCCTCTGCAAGTGACCAGTTCCGCACCTGAAGAAACTTATCCGTACTTCCGATGACCGAGGTGGACCAGTTCGCGTTACCGTAAATAGCCTGGGCCGAGCCGGATGCCATGGGGGCAACGGCGGCCAGACCAGAAACATCGCTGGCGATGGCCTCAGCATCCTCGATTTTAAGCCTGGGCGCGGCGGAACGCGTGCCGCCCGGACCATGAAATCCCTGGCCGGGCCGGACCTGAAGCATATTACTGCCAAGGCTCGAGATATCAGAGGCAACCTGCGCCGTTGCACCTCCGCCAAGTGTCACCATGGTTATAACAGCAGCCACACCGATGACTATACCAAGGATGGTGAGCGAAGATCGCAGTACATTGCGGCGGATTTCCCGCTCGGCCAGAAGAAAGGTTTCCCGAATCATTTGTTTTTCCTTTCACTATCATGCCCGTTGTCGATAACGCCGTCTAAAAAATGAACCCGGCGATCGGCATAAGCCGCCATCTCGGCTTCATGCGTCACCATGATAACGGTTATGTTCAGCTCCCGATTGAAAGCCGTAAGCAATTCCATGATTTCGCGGCTTCTGGCCGAATCCAGGTTTCCGGTGGGTTCATCGGCGAGCAACACCCTGGGGTGAGTGACAATGGCCCGGGCAATGGCCACGCGTTGCTGTTGGCCGCCGGAAAGTTCGCCAGGCGTATGGGTTTCCCATCCTTCAAGTCCTACGGATGCCAGTGCTTCCTTTGCGCGAATCCGGCGTTCCACGACTGGAACTCCTCGATAAATAAGGGGAAGTTCAACATTTTCCAGCGCCGACGTCCGGTTTAAAAGGTTAAATCCCTGGAAAACAAATCCCAGATAATGACGGCGCAACAGGGCACGCTGGTCCCGGGACAATCTTCCGACATCCACCCCTTCAAACAGGTATTTTCCATCCGTGGGCGTATCCAGGCATCCGAGTATGTTCATACAGGTAGATTTGCCCGACCCGCTTGACCCCATCACCGCAACGAATTCCCCGGGGTCAACGGACAAATCAATGCCCCTGAGTGCGTACATGGCCACACGGCCCTGGCCGTAAACCCTGGTTACGCCTTGAAGCGTGATGAGTTTATAGCTGGTATTTTGATGATAATTTTCTGGTTTCATCCTTGTCTCTTATCCCGGTTTCATAACCCCGCGTTTATCTGGTCAACCACCAGTTCCAACCCTGGGTCAATGTGGCCGCTTTTAATCTCGGTCATGGTGCCGTCGGATTCCCCTATGACCACGGCAATGGATACAAGCTGCCCGTCCTTTTGCGTCCAGACGACCTGATGGTTTATGTCGGCGGGCGATTCCGCACGCTGTTTTGCACGATGCGACCGACGAGGAAACAGCTTCATAAAACCGCGCCTGGAACTACCTGCAGCCTCTTCTTTTTCAGGAGGCTTAAACCGCAGTGCGGCGTTGGGAATCAGCGTCACGTCTCCAATTTTATTGATGATAATGTCAGCTGTAGCAGTCATTCCCGGCCGAAGCAACAAATCGGAGTTGTCGACATTTAAAACGGTTTCGTATGTAACCACCCCGTCAACGGTCTTGGCACCGTATCTCACCTGGGTAATTTTCGCTGGAAAGGTCCGATTCGGATAGGCATCCACCGTAAAATCAGCATCCTGCCCTTCCCTGACATGCGCCACATCGGCTTCATCCACATCCACATGAAGTTCCATTTTGGTCAGGTCTTCGGCCAGCGTAAAAAGAACCGGCGCCTGAAGAGAAGCGGCCACTGTCTGACCGGGTTCCACAGATCGGGCAAGTACAATACCATTAATGGGGGAACGAATGTCGGTTTTAAAAAAATCCGTTAAAGTGGCTTCAAGAGAGGCTTTAGCCTGGTCCACCCCGGCTTTGGCGCTGGCTTTGTCTGCAATGCCCCGATCCAGAACTGCCTGTGCGGTATCCACATCTTGCTGGGATACCGCCCGGGCATTGCTCAGTTTCCGTACCTCCTGAAGGCGATTAAGCTGATTACGGGATTCATTTACGGTAGCCTTTGCCTGTAAAACCTTTGCCCGCGCCGATGCCAGCATGGCTTTCGCCTGCAGGACTTCGGCATCAAGCCGGGAAGTATCCAGTATAGCCAGAACCTGGCCCACCGTCACATGATCGTTGTAATCCACATTAACCGTGTCTATGATGCCGGACAGCTCACTTCCCACTTCCACCTGGTTGGTCGGTGTAAGATTGCCGGTTGCGGTAACGGTGATGGTAATGCCGCCGTGTTTAACCAGCTGGGTTTTATATTGGATTTCAGCGGCGCCCTTGCTCATATTCCATTTGATAAACAGCAGGACAATCACCAGCAGCGGCACTCCCCAGAAAATCCATCGCTTTAAATTTTTTCTGGAACCGGATGATGAATCGAGCCCTATAGTTTTTCCAATATCTGAATCATAATCCGTGTTTGTGCTATTCATTGCGTTAAATCCTTTTCTTTGATGGCTTCGTAAAAAGTCCTACTTCGGCGTTGGGCTGCATTCTTCGCCTCTTCATAGTACGAAAAGTACTAATCATCACTCAGAATTTGCACGCCTTGCCAATTTTATTAGATTGGAGGAACTTTTTTCTTTGCCATCTATATTCGCGGAAGGTACAGCGGATTCCCATCCGCCGCCCAACGCCTTATAAAGCCTCACCAGGTTGGAAGTAACCGCCCCATCGCTTACGGCCAGTTGCTCCTGAAATGAAAGCAGGAAACGCTGCGCGTCCAGAACGATTATAAAATTCACCAAACCCGCCCTGTACTTATCCATGGCCAGCATCTCAGCCTTTTGAGCGGCATCCTCTGCATCCAGCAGACGTTCCCGGCGAAGCTGTTCCCCGGCATAGGCGTTTAAGGCGTTTTCAACTTCCTCCAATGCATTCAGTACTGTACTTTCATAGGCAATCAAGGACTGCTCCTGCCGGGCCGATTGGACATCAATGCTGCTGCGAATGGCTCCGGCATCAAACACATTCCAGGAAACGTCCGGGCCAAATTGCCAGAACCGGCTGGCGGATTTAAAAAGATCTGCGGCATGCATTGTTTCCAGCCCAATGGTACCTGAAAGCCGTAATCTGGGATAAAGATCTGCCGTGGCAACACCGACCAGAGCGGTCTGGGCAGCCAGTTCACTTTGGGCCTTCCGGATATCCGGACGTCGTTTCAGGGTTTCGGCCGGGATGCCCACAGCAACAGTGGGCGGCGTGACCGGAATCGGATGCGGTTCAGATAGAATTGCATCGACACCGCCCGGTGCTTTGCCTGTCAGCACCGCCAGCCGATTTTTGGCCTCTGTCAATCCGGTCCTCAGATTCGGAATCTTTGAACGCGTACTCTCAAAATTATACCGGGCCTGCTGCAGGTCTAATTCATCGCTGAGCCCGGCCTGATACCGAAAATTAATCAAATCATAGGTTTCTTCCTGGACCTTGAGATTTGCATAAGCCACGTCAAGCCGTCTTTGGAAGGTTCGTGCTTCAACATAATTGAGGCCGACTTCTGCAGTCAGGGTCACCAGAACATCCTGTAAATCCTCGCAGCTGGCCTGTAGATTCGCATCAACCGCTTCCACGGAACGCCGGATTCCGCCGAAAATATCGATTTCCCAGCCGGCATCAAATCCCGTCCGGTAAAAATCATTGGCCACCTTACTGCTGTAGCTTCTGGTATACGCACCGGAAGTATCAAGCGTGGGGAAAAATCCTGCCTTTGCGCCGCCCCGTCGGGCACGGGCTTCCCGGATTCTGGATTCAGCCTGTTTCAGGTCGAGATTGTCGTTTAAAGCTTGAGAGATAAGGTCTGAAAGGACAGGATCATTAAAAACAGTCCACCATTTGGCCAGGATCACTGCATTAGCCGGCTCTGTGGTAAGCCCGTCCTGAAGCCTCGTGTTCCATTCAGCAGGCGCATCTGGCACTGGAGGAATAAAATCCGGTCCGACTGCAACACAGGATGTCAAAGCCAGCAAAGCAGCCGCAACCATCATAGAGGTTGTTATTTTACGAAAAGATTTGCCATCTTCGGATAAACGCAGGGTTTCATTTTCCGTCATCGATTCACCTTAAACAAAAAGACATAATAACAGATTCTGGATGATCACTAATCTTGACAAACTCGTAAAAAGCTTTTCATGGTGACGAATCACCACTGTATCGAAAAATAAACTCATCAATCATTTCAATTGGTTATGAATATGTTTATTTGGAAGTCAGATTCCGATGGCAAAGAAAAAAGCTCCAAATTTAAGGCGCGCAAATCCTGAGTGATGATTTGTACTTAGCGTACCATGAAGAAACGAAGGATGAAGCGCAACACAGAATTTGGACTTTTTACG
>JAJRPH010000245.1 GCA_024280875.1 Deltaproteobacteria bacterium
AAATCGGCGTGGTCACCGGCATTGCAAGATCTGCTTCCGTATTCGCATCCGGCCCATCGACCTGTCTGATCGTCCGGACCTCACAAATTGACACGCTGGATGAAGAGAACCGGCTGACTTTTAAATATGTTCTCTACAGAGGCTTTGCAGAAATCCTGGCCAACCGGCTGAAACGAACCACCGAAGAACTGATGGACGCAAAAGCCGAGATTTCAAAAAGAAAATAATTATTTATAATATTTCCAGCAACCTTTCATGAATATTGTCAAACCCACCGTTTGACATCACCAGCACCACGTCCCCTGTTTGCGCTGATGCAACCACAAAATCGATAATTGCATCCGTATCCGGAAAATAAGCAGCATCTTTGCCCTGTTTTTTGAGATCCTCGACCAGCTTTTCAGATGAAAACCGACAGCACTCAGGAATCTTTTCCAGCAAGGGCGGTTTTCTGATACAAACCAAATCCGCCACATCAAACACATGGGAATATTCATCCTGAAAAATATCGCGCATACTGGTATTGGTTCTGGGTTCAAATACTGCAATCAGTTGACCTTGCGGATAAAAGGGACGAATCGCCTTAATGGTTTCCCTCACTGCCGTAGGATGATGGGCAAAATCATCGATCACTGTCACCCCATTTTTAATCCCCCGGACCTCCTGCCGCCGCTTCACACCGGAATAGGTTTCAAATGCTTTTGCGATCACCTCAGGCGAAATCCCCAACTGATGGGCAGCCGCTGTCGCAGCTAAAGCGTTTGCTCGGTTATGCGCGCCGGGAAGCCGTATCTTGAATTTGCCGAAAGTCTGACCGTTATGCGACACCTCAAAACAGTTCCAGGGTGGTTTGACTAAAGCGTCGGTAACCCACCACTGGGAGTTGGACTGTAATCCATAGCGCTGAATATTTGTATTTTTCCCTGCCAGCAGGTCATCAATATTTTCATCCTGATCATAGGCAATCAGATAATTCTGCGTTGAAAACTTATTGATGAATTTATCAAATGTTTCTTTAACATGTGCCAGGTCATTGAAAATATCCGCATGGTCAAATTCAACACTGGTCAATATGGCGACATGGGGATCAAAGTGCAAAAACTTGGATTGCTTGTCAAAATAGGCGGTATCATATTCATCCCCTTCCAGCACCACATACCCGCCATTACCCAGACGATAATTGCCGTCAAAATTTAGCAGAATTCCCCCGATCATAAACGACGGATCCAGGCCGGCCACATATAGAATCCACGCAAGCATCGATGACGTGGTTGTTTTGCCATGGGTTCCTGTAATCAGCAATGCTTTTTTATCGGCAACAACAAAATGATTCAATGCCTGTGGCATAGAGCAAAAATTCAGGCCGATCTCATTGAGCGTTACCGCTTCCGGGTTATCTTTTCGAACTGCATTGCCGACCACCACCAAATCAGGTCCGTATGCCAGGTTTTTTGCGTTAAAACCTTCAAAGATGTGAACTCCCTTTCCCTCTAAAAACGTACTCATGGGCGGATACACATTGGCGTCGGAACCGGTCACCGTATACCCCAGATCTTTGAGCATACAGGCAAGCGCGCCCATACCTGTTCCGCAAACAGCAATCAAGTGAATTTTTTTCACATTATCCGGTATAGAATTATGACTTGTCATATCGTTGGCTGCGTATCCTTAATAAAATTGTTCGCCTGAAAACGGGCTAACTTGTTCATTGCTAACTTACGATTAATCGTTTAACTCATTTAATACAGATTCTGCCGCCGAAATAGTGTCATCTATATCCTGATCCGAATGTGCGGCAGAGACAAACAGGGCCTCAAACTGGGACGGTGCCAAATATATTCCCCTTTCAAACATCTTTCGATAATATGCGGCAAACTTGTCCAGATCCGATGTTTTGGCATCTTCAAAATTAGTTACAGCCTGATCAGTGAGAAAAAGACCAACCATAGATCCCACACGGTTAAGCACGGCTTTAGAGTCGGTCGCTACGGCTGCCTGTTCAAGCCCTTGCGCCAGACGTGACGAGGAATTCTCCAGAGCTTCATAAAAGCCCGGTTTTTTTATTTCCTTGAGTGTGGCAATCCCGGCAGCCATGGCTATTGGGTTTCCTGAAAGTGTTCCAGCCTGATACACCGGACCTTCCGGCGCGACCTGGGACATGATATCTTTCCTGCCGCCATATGCGCCCACCGGCAAACCGCCACCAACAATTTTCCCAAAACAGGACATATCCGGATTAATGTTGTACAACGTTTGGGCACCGCCGTACGAGACCCTGAATCCGGTCATCACCTCATCAAATATCAGCAGGCAGCCGTGTTTTGCTGTTTCTTGCCGCAAAGTTCCAAGAAAGTTCTTTGCAGGCGGCACCAGTCCCATATTTCCGGCCACCGGCTCAACAATAACAGCAGCAATAGAATCACCGGATTTTTCCATTACAGATATAAAAGTTTCTATATCATTGTATGGTAAAGACATGGTGTGGGCAATAACCGCTTCCGGAACTCCCGGACTCCCGGCAATTCCAAGCGTAGCCACCCCGGAACCGGCAGCAACCAGAAATGAATCCGCATGCCCGTGATAGCACCCGTCAAATTTTACGATAGTGTCTCTGCCGGTAACCCCCCGGGCCACACGAATAGCGCTCATGGTGGCTTCCGTTCCGGAATTGACCATTCGGACTTTCTCGATTGCGGGAACTGCATCAATAATCAGTTCCGCAAGCTCAACTTCCAGATCCACCGGCGCTCCGAAACTGGTTCCCCGTTTTAAAACCTGTTCTATGGCGCTTATTACTGACGGATGGGAATGACCCAGAATCATCGGGCCCCAGGATCCGATATAATCAATATATTCATTTCCATCCGCATCTGTCAATTTCGATCCCAGGGCTTTTTCAATGAATACCGGGTCGGTTCCCACGGACCGGCAGGCACGCACCGGACTATTGACACCACCGGGAATTATTTCTTTAGCCCGCTCGAATAGATTGCCGGATTTCTGATATGATTTCATACAATCTTTCTCCCTCTTTTATATCCTGATTTTATATCCAGAAAAAAAACCAGACTTGTATGGCAAAGCCATCCAAATTGGTTGACATATTCAATAATTTAGCGTTAGTCACGATAACAGAGGGTGCCCCCTATGGTCAAGGGGGTGTTTGACGCAATTGACATAATTTATATTTGCTTAAAAAAAGCCATGAACCCCAAAAAACAAATTGAGCAATTCGCAAAATTTTCAGCATATGTGCTTGGCCGACGCCCGGATGAATTCGGTCTGGTTTTGAATGATAACGGATATGTAAAAATTAAGGAGTTTATCCAGGCGGTCACTGAAACTGATGGCTGGCGACATGTTCGCAACAGTCATATTAATGACATGTTACTGATGCTTAATAACCCGCCTGTAGAGGTCGACCAAAAACTCATCCGAGCCAAAGACAGAAGCCGGCTGAATCATTATATTGCATGTAAAAATCCGCCAAAACTATTATATGTATGCATTTCGCATAAATCTTATCTGTCAGTACTGGATAAAGGAGTTCATCCCACCGCGCATGCCAATATTATTTGCAGCAAAGATCAGCAAATGGCTGAAAGAATCAGCAGGCGAAGGGACAACCAGCCTATTGTTCTGACTGTCCATGTCCGCAAAATGCTGGGCCGGGAATTAACATTCCTTCATGCCGGTGAACTGCTGTTTCTGACAGACTTTATTCCCACAGACTGTTTTACCGGCCCGCCGCTACCCAAAGAAATGCCGGCACAAAAAAAACAGGCTAAAAAGCATGATTCCCTTGAGACATATAAACAACAAACTCTGGCCGGAACCTTTAAGCTGTCAATGGATAAACCGCCTGAAAAAAAGTTCAAAGGTAAAAAGCAAGAAAAAGACTCCAGCTGGAAAAACAATAAAAAACGGCTGAGAAGAGAGAAAAAATACTCCTGGCCCGACCAGTAGCCCTTATCATTCTCTCAGTGCGACTCTCAAATTATGGGTATATTTTATAAATTAAAAACAATTTGACATTCAAAACACAAATTGTTAAATGAAGTTTTCTTAATCGTCTTTGACGATATGGGCCGTTAGCTCAACTAGGCAGAGCACCTGACTCTTAATCAGTAGGTTGAAGGTTCAATTCCTTCACGGCCCACCAACCTTTCCCTTTATTTCCAGTAGCATAACCCCAAAGTCAAAAGAGGGAACATGGCACCCCCCTTAGTGCCGAAAAGGACCGAAATAGACCCTTTCTGCGATGGTTTTTTTCTCTATACTTCACTTTTTTTCTTTCCTGCTGTAATTTGGCAAGCAATGTAACAAAATCTGGCATGTAATCTCAGAAATTTAAAATTTTTCATGCAGAGAATGATCAAGAAAAAAAACCGTATCCTGTCCTTATATATATAAGGAGAGGATACGGGGGTTTTTAGCCCTC
>JAJRPH010000246.1 GCA_024280875.1 Deltaproteobacteria bacterium
AATTATAAACACAATTTAATAAAGCGTCCCGAACTCTTTCCATCATTTTTCCAGAAAATTTTGGGGATCAATATCAGATAAAGGAAATAACTGAAATTTCAATCGCTGCTCAAGTCTCAAAAAGAACGGTGTTTCGAGCAACAACCACAGTTTATGCAATAATTAAATTGGTCGAACAGTACTAAAGGAGGGATTAATTGTCAACAGGCTTTTTTATTGCAGTTTTTCATTTCGAAGAGATTTTTTCACTGAATAGATTCATTCAGAAATTAGATTTTTTATCTGTCGTTTTTAGCTTTAACTCCGCAGTAACGAAGAATGCAGTGCAACGCAAAATTTAGACTTTTTGAGAGGCCTTCAAATTTTATTTGTCGTCTTTAGCTTTCTTGCCCAATTTATTTTTAAGAGATGCCTTGATGAACTCTCTGAATAACGGTTGGGGACTCATAGGCCGTGATTTGAATTCCGGATGGAACTGACACCCGAGAAACCAGGGATGATCTTTAATCTCAACAATTTCAACGAGATCTTCTTTTGGAGAAAGACCGGTAAATATCAAGCCGCTTTGTTCGAGTGTCTCCTTATACGCATTGTTGAATTCATAACGATGTCGATGCCGTTCGGAAATCTTCCCGACATGGTAAGCTTTGAATGCAATCGAATCTTTTTTTACCAGCTTGCACGGGTAGGCACCAAGTCTCATGGTCCCGCCTTTTTCAGAATCTACATCCCTTTTTTGAATCGACTGAGTCTTTTCATCAAACCATTCACGCATTAAATAAATTACCGGAGACTTAGTCTCTACATTAAACTCAGAGCTGTGGGCGTCCTTTATATTGGCGACGTGACGTGCAAATTCGACAACCGCAAGCTGCATACCCAGACATATGCCAAAATAAGGAATCATATTTTCTCTGGCATATTGAATGGAAAGAATTTTTCCTTCCACTCCACGCGAGCCAAAGCCTCCGGGCACTAAAATCCCGTCAGCTTCGGAAAGAATTTTTTCATAATTGTCTTTTTCGATGGTTCCGGAATCAATAAAAAGCAGGTCGACTTTAGCATTATTGTCAATGCCACCATGAAACAACGCTTCGTTTAAGCTTTTATAAGATTCCGTCAAATCCGTGTATTTTCCGACAACCGCAATCTTTACAGAGTGAGACGGGTTTTTAATTTTTTCATTAAGTTTTCGCCATGGATCAAGACGCGGAGAGCCGGTCCACACATTCAACAACTCAAGAATTTTCTGATCCAACCCTTCCTTGTTGAATACAAGGGGAACCTCATATATGCAATCCACATCCTTTGCCGTGATAACAGCATCCTTGCTGACATTACAAAACAAGGCAATCTTGGTCTTGATCTCATCCGATAAAAAACGGTCTGTACGGCAAAGCAGAATGTCAGGCTGGATACCGATACTTCTAAGTTCCTTGACACTGTGCTGGGTCGGTTTTGTCTTCACCTCACCGGCCGTCGAGATATAAGGCACAAAGGTCAGATGAATATATATGACATTTTCCTTTCCGACATCAAACCGGAACTGCCGGATCGCTTCAAGAAACGGAAGGCTCTCAATATCTCCTATTGTCCCGCCGATTTCCACAATCACGATATCGACATCATTCACACCAAGCATAATGCTGCTTTTGATTTCATCCGTAATGTGGGGTATTACCTGGACCGTACCACCGAGATAATCGCCACGCCGTTCTTTGGTAATAACAGAATTATAAATTTTACCTGTTGTAAAATTATGGTCAGCAGTTAACCTGACATTCACGAACCGTTCATAATGTCCCAGATCGAGATCGGTTTCAGTGCCGTCATCGGTAACAAACACTTCACCATGTTGAAACGGACTCATTGTTCCGGGATCTACGTTGATATAAGGGTCCAGCTTCAGTAAAGAGACTGTCAACCCCCTGCTCTCAAGAAGCGCACCAATGGATGCTGAAGCTAAACCTTTACCAAGAGATGATAAAACCCCGCCCGTAACAAATATGAACTTCGTCTTTCCTGTCATTTATCAGTCCTTAAAAAAATTAATGTATATCATTTTTTAAACGCTCATCATTCATATATCTTTTTAAATTCTTCAATTCGTTTTTCAATATCATTTTGAACTTTTGAATCTTTTTCTTCTCCTACTCCGGCTGAATAAAAAATTTTTAATTGTTCAATATCAAAAAGATCCACGGGAAAAGGAGGATTTATCTCAACCTGCATAACCGAAATACTTTGGATCAGATTCTGTCCTTGAAAGAATTCGATTTTCGATGGATACCAAGTTTTATAATGGATTTTCCAGTCACCATAACGTATTTCCTTTTGTTCTACAACCCCTTGCTCGTCAGTAACTTCAAAAATCCAACGGACCGGTTGAAATGACTCTTTTGCAACCCAGAGCTGCGGAACTGATTCGTCCGGATATTCCGCTCCCAAAACATAACAAATAACGCCATTATACCTTCCAAGGCTGGTCACGGAAAAGTTGATTCCCAGTGAATCAAGCTTTTCTACCAGTCGTTTTCTATCCCGATAAAAAAAAATATCCTTATAATGATCCACCCACATTTCAGATTCCGCAACAATTCTGCCATCAATTACTGTCAGCGAATTGTCTGACGATACGACTTGAATTCGTTTCAGGCCATCATCAGCGGCAATATCCGAACGAAATTCTTCCGGAATTCGATACCGGACCTTTTGTTCATATTCAGTATTAATAGCTTCAATACCGGGATCAAAAAAAGAAATTTTCTGATTGACAAACAATTTCACAGGGAGATTGTTTTTCTCAATCATAAGTTGAAGAACATGTTCTCCCTTGAGTATATATGCATTTGCCGAAGATAAAAAAAATATAGACAAACAAACATAAACCGGGATTTTAATGATCAGCCTTTTGCACCAATACATGGTCTATCCGATAAAAGCGTTTGCAGACATCCGGGCACTGCTTCCAAGCTCTTCTTCAATTCGGATCAGCTGGTTGTACTTTGAAACACGATCACTTCTTGACATGGAACCGGTTTTAATCTGTCCGCCGGTTACACCGACAACCAGATCAGATATAAAAGTATCCTCGGTTTCGCCGGAACGATGAGAAATAACTGTCGTATAACCGGCTTGTTTTGCCATATCTATGGCTACGAGTGTTTCGGTAACAGTGCCGATCTGGTTTAATTTAATTAAAATGGAATTGCCAATTCCATCGGAAATTCCTTTTCCGAAAATTTCGGGGTTGGTCACAAATATATCATCACCGACTATCTGAACAAACCGTCCCAGCTTTTCCG
>JAJRPH010000247.1 GCA_024280875.1 Deltaproteobacteria bacterium
GACCTTGAAGCTGAGAAGGAACGCCTGGAACTTCAAAGAGAAGAAGATTTTGCCCGTGCCACCCAGGAGCGGGAGGTGGCTAACCAGGCCGCCCAGGAAGCTGCATCCATTGCCCAGGAAAAGGCGGAGAATGATCGTCTGGCTGAAGAGGCAGAAATTGAGGCACAAAAGAGTATTCAATCAGCAAAAATAAAAGCCAACCGGATGATTAAAGAAGAACAGATTGTAAATGAACAGGCCATCAAGGAGCGTGACATTGAGCGTGAAAAAGCCGTTGAAATCTCCAACCAGGATCGCCAGATCGCCATTGCTGATAAATCAAAAGAAAAATCAAAATCTGAAAAAGAAGCCAGTGAAGCAGAATCCCAGGCGGTTGCAGCAGATGAAAGAGTAACGACCGCCCGTGACACGGAAATAGCCAATCGTATCAAACAGATTGCGGTCATCAAAGCAATGGAAGAGGCCGAACAGGAAGCAGTAGGTATCAAAGTTGCGGCAGAAGCCAGTAAAATTGCAGCCTTAGATGATGCAGAGGCCATTATGACAACAACTCAGGCGCAGTCAGATGCAGTGATCATCAGGGCAAAAGCTGATGAAGAGCGGTATCGAGTTGATGCAGAAGGCAAAGAAAAACTAAACGAAGCGGAAAACAAGTTATCCCGTGAAATCATCCGTATGCGCGTTCAGCTTGAAACCATCAAGCAGGCGGAATCCATTGTCAAAGCCAGCGTGGAGCCCATGGCAGCCATTGACGGCATGAAGATCATAAATGTCCAGGGGCTGGGAGGTCTTGTCGGTGGTGGAAACGGCGGGAATGCCCATGTTCCGACCGGCGGCGGCGACAATATGGCCGACCAGCTGATCAACTCTTTATTAAAATACAGGGGACTTGCGCCAGTGGTAGATTCCATATTAAAGGAAGTGGGAATAGACACCAGCAGTATACAGGGCCTGACAAACATTGTTCAGAGCACTATGGAAAATGACGGTCAAACAGATCATCAGGAATAAAGTTTAATTTATTCAATTCAAGGCCGGATCTATAGTTATGAAAATATAGCATCCGGCCTTTTTATTTTTCTATATTGAAATAAAAAAATGGGGATTTTTAGCTTTTAGGATCAAGCGATTCTCTTACTTTTTTTGATAATTCCAACATGCTGAAAGGTTTTTGAATGAAACCGCGGCAGCCTTTTTTTAAAAGTTCCGATACCTGTCCGTCAATACCATAACCGCTTGCGACAAGAACATTGACATCCGGATCAATCTTTTTAAGCTGGTTAAACGTCGTATTGCCGCTCATTTTCGGCATGATCAAATCAAGAATTACCAGATCGATTTTCTGAAGATGGCGGGTGTAAGCCGCAATGGCTGTATTACCGTCATTGGCTGTCAGAACCTGGTAGCCAAGTTCCTTTAACATTGTTTGCCCTGTTTCGGTGAGCATTGTTTCATCATCAACAAGCAAAATAGTTTCATTGCCCCGCAACAGGGGCTCCGTTGTTATTTTTTCAGTTTCCGGTAATTTGTCGGAAGCGGGCAGGTAGATTTTAAATACTGATCCCTTTTCAGGTTCGCTATAGACCGTGATATAGCCCCGGTGGTTTTTTACTATGCCATAGACCGATGAAAGCCCCAGGCCGGTGCCCTGTCCATGCTCCTTGGTGGTAAAAAACGGCTCGAAAATTTTTTCCTGAGTACTCTTATCCATACCGATACCTGTATCGGTAACGGAAATTTTTACATACTGTCCGCCTTCGTTCTGGTAAGGGGCCAGTTGAAATTCTTCTAAAAAAACATTTTCGGTCTTAACATAAATATCCCCCCCGTCCGGCATGGCCTGTGACGCATTCACCAACAGGTTTACTATGGTTTGTTCAATCTGTCCTGGGTCTGCAGTAATCGGCAAAAGGTCATTAGCAAGATTGAGATGGAGGGATAGTTCTTTTTTAGTGGTGGCAAAAATTTTTGAACTCATCCGGGCAATGACGTTCAAATTAATTGTTTTTGACTCATGCAACCCGCCCCTGGCGAATCCCAGAAGCTGACGGCTAAGGTCTGATCCGAACTGGATATGCTGCTCAATGGTACGTAATTTTTTATAATGAGGATGCGTCGGGTCCGTTTTCATCAGCATTAAAGACGTGTTCCCCTGGATGGTCATCAACAGGTTGTTAAAATTATGAGCAATCCCGCCGGCAAGGGTCCCAATGGCCTCCATTTTCTGCATTTGCTGGAGTTGGTTGATCATTCGTTTATGATCAGTGATATCACGAATTATGCCCTGATAGCCTAATACGTCACCATTTTCCGAATACCATAGGGTGGACGTTAAAAGGCAGTCAATCCGTGTTCCATCCTTTTTCTTAAATTTTATTTTATAATCCGTGACATATCCTTTTTCCCGGATGGTTTTCTGGAATTTTTCACGGTCATCCGGTTCATTGTAGATTCTGATGATATCCAAACCAATCATTTCATCTCTGGAGTAACCGAAAAGTTCAACGCCTGCCGGATTGAATTCAATCACGCTGCCGGAAATAGATGTTATATAAATGACATCCCTTGAATTCTCAAAAAGAGTTCGGTATCTTTCCTCACTTTTCTTGAGTGCGTTTTCGGCAATCATTCGTTTCGATATATCGCGTGAAACGCCGATAATATCGATTACATTGCCTGTTTTATCAAAAATAAGCATTGCCGTGAGTTCTACCCAAAGAGAGGAGCCGTCCTTGCAGATATATTCAATTTCAAAGGAATGGGTCTGCTGTGCATTTAAAGGATCTGTTTTCAGATTTTCAAGTACAGTGGCAAGATATTGGGAACCAAATTTAAAGGACGCCGGTGCAACCATCTCTTTGACGGTTTTATTTTGGGCTTCTTCAACGGAATATCCCAGCATAGTTTCTATGGCGGGGCTGAGGTATTCTGTACGCAGATTAACTGGAGAAATCGTCCATATGATGTCCGGAACATTTTCGATCATCATCCTGAATTTCTTCTCGCTGCGTTTTACCTGATTCAAGTCATGCCGAAGGTTTGTTCTTTCGGTTTCAAGACTCTGGACACGCCGAATCAGTTCATCATATGACGGCTTGTCAACCATCATGCGTATCTCCTGTTTTGAATAGTAAAATAGTTTCTATAAAATTAAATAACTAGTTTAACACGATTAAGCTGATTTTTAAATTTAAAAAAACATTTTAACAATTAACAGCAAAATCAGATGAATGATTTTTCATATGGATTGAGATCCATGATACAAGGTTATGAATTGAGGAATAAAAGTAGATAAATCCTCTATGATGCACACATCAGCAATATTCAATATGGCGGCATGGGGATCTGTGTTAATGGAAACGATAAATCTCGAATCCCGCATTCCGCTGATATGCTGGCTGGAACCGGATATTCCGCAGGCAATATAGAGCTTTGGCTTGACGGTTGCGCCGGTGACTCCGACCTGCTGACTGTATCTCAGCCATTTTTTATCACAAATCGGCCGGGAACCGGTGACAGCTGATTTAGAGAACAGTTCAGCCAGCTGATATATTAAATCCAGATTTTCTTTTTCCCTGATACCGTTTCCCGCTGAAACAATAACATCCGCATTGTCAAGTGCGGATGTGTCGGCCGCATTGTTTTTAAATCCGATGAAATGATAATCATCGGATGAGAGGGCGAGGTCGATAGCGATAGATGTAACATTCCCGGCATGTCCGTTAAAGACAGTTTCAGGTTTAAAAATACCGGGTAAAATGGTCAGCACGGAGGTCGCTGCGCAAGGGCGGATATGAGCTAATATTCTGTCGTTAAATATGGATCGAGTAAAATAGATGCCTTCATCTTGTGCGGTTATTTTTTCAACGCCGGTGATGCAGGCGGCATTGAGTTTTACGGCAAGTCCAGGGGCAGCATCAAGGCCTCTGGTGTTGTGGGCCATTAAAACATAGGTCGGTTTCAGATTGTTGAACAGCGAAGCCGGGAGGTTTTTAAATACGATTTCATCCGGTATAATTTCATCCGGTATAATTTCTTCAGGGATTGTCCGGATGCAGGGATTGATAACAAGTATATCAATGCCGGATTGTTCGGATAACCGCCGGGCCGCATCAGACAGCTCGCAGCCGGTCATGATAATTTTGATGTCCGAATCAGTATAATGCTGGAGAACTTTCGCACTGGCGATCAGCTCATAGGTGACCTGGGTAATCTTTCCATCAATTTGTTCGGCAATAATAATAATATGTTGGTTCATGTTTATTTAAATCGCATGATTTGTGTAAACTTGTCAAACAAAAATCGAACGTTCGTTCTTTTTTCGATGCTTCCAATCTCAGGATTGTAAAAATTCATGCTATTGTTTATTATAAATAATAATTTTATTATGGCATTTTATAAATAGAAACCTTAACTGCTCGGTCAGGAAAAGTATGTTCATGAAACAATCATTTGCCATTATTGGTTGCGGGAAAGTCGGCAGAATACTGGGAAAGCATCTGGCGGAAGCAGGATACCGGCCCATGGGGTTTTCAAGCCGTCGCATCACATCTGCCCGGCAGGCAGCGGAATTCGTCGGAGCTCCGGATCGTTGTTTTGAAAAGATCTGGGAGGCTGCAATAGATGCGGACATCGTATTTATTACCACACCGGATGACTCGATTCAAGAATCCTGCCGCACCATTTCTAAACACAATGGATTTAAGGAAAACGCGGTTGTTTTTCACTGTAGCGGTGCCCTGGCATCGACCGAACTGGCTTCGGCCAAATCCTGTAAAGGAATGTCCGGTGTAATGATTGGATCCATTCATCCGCTTCAGAGTTTTGCCTCTGAACAAACCGGCAAGTCGGGCAATCCGTTTGATAACATCATGATGGGGGTTGAAGGAGATTCCGGGGCCGTGGAAAAAGCCCATCAAATCGCAAAAGATTTGGGCGCGCAGCCGTTTACCATCACAACGGACGGAAAAATACTATATCATGCCGCTGCGGTTGTCGCATCCAATTACCTGGTAACATTGATGGATTTATCCATAAAATTAATGGCCGCGTCAGGGGTTTTGCAATCAGAGGCGTTTGATATATTAAAACCCTTGATCCAGGGCACCCTGGTCAACATTGATAGCACCGGGATTCCGGAGGCTCTGACCGGGCCGATTGCCCGGGCCGATGTGGGGATCGTTAAAAAACATGTTCAGGCCATACGGGGCCTGCCTGATAAGACGGCCGATGAGATGGCCCGTTATTACTGCATGTCAGGCATGGAAACCATTCAAGTCGCCCGTGCGAAAGGGACCCTTTCCGAAGACGCAGCAAAGCATCTGTTTAAGATTTTGAAGTCTGAATAAAGATACTAAATTCGATGCAGTTCCAGGGGCATGTCTTTTAATTTGCCGACAGCATCCTTGAGCGAATCCTCATTGGATATAACCGCGACCGCAGACACGGTTTGTGCGGCGCCAAAGTAGTTGCTGGCAACCTGCAAAACTTTTTCCCGGTCAAGGTCGAGCAGTCTTTTTTTGAAGGTTTCTCGGATATCGTCGGTTAAGCCGATCAGTTTTCTGTAAAAGGCTTTTCCGGCAGCGGAATTCGGAGTGTCCGGCCGGTCAATGTCCGTGCAAACCTGCAGGATGGCTTCCTTGATATCTTCATCCGTATATTCGCCGGAAACGATAAAGTCCGATGCCGCGTCGTATACGTTTAATGTATTGAATATATGGGGGTCTCTGTAGGATGCAAAACAGAAAAGACCGTTTTCCAACTGGTAGGAGGCAAACCCGCCGTATGCGCCGCCTTTTCTCTGATTTCACGATGCAGAAACATGGAACGAAGAATTTTGCTGATAACCGCTAAAGCCGGAGCATGTTCATGGGTAATCCGATTTGTTTGAAACACGCTGGCAACAAAGGACACCGCAGAAGCCGTGCTCCAGCCCTCTCTGATTGGATCTTTTGAAAAGGAAATCGCCGGGGGGGTAAAACCGGTATTTAACCCTGTTCCGAGATTCTTTTTCAGGGCGTCCGTATATTTGATGGCATTTTCAATATCGTTTTTTTCACCAATCAGTCCGATGACGATATTGTTGTTTTTCAACAGGCTGGCGCCGATTTGTTTCAAGTCATCGGCAATGGATTGGAGCCGGGAGTCGGTGAGGTCATCGGTCATTCTCTTTATTATTTTTAATTGGTGTATTCCATGCCAGTTTTCATTGTATGCACTGGCGGAAGAAAACGTCCGGGATGCCAGTGAAATGGCATAGCGGTGTCCGTTTGACACCACCGAAGACTCCATGCCCGACCGGTATTCAAGCAGCAATTGTTTTAGGCGATTTAGGTCGGAAAAGTTATATTCACATAAAAGCTCATCAATCAGCTCAAACATTTTTTGAAGGTTTCGGGAAAGACATTTCGCCGCAAATGACATGACCGGCTGGCATGAGTGTTCATTTGTGTCTGTGAAATTTGTTCCTGCATTGATGGACAGTCCGATACCCCCGGTATAAAGGTCAATGAGCTGGGCAATCTCGTTGTAGCTGTGTTGTTCTGTGCCGATCATAGGCAGGGAATGGCAGAAAAAAGGGACCAGCGGCAGCAGTTCCGGTGCCAGCGGCTGTAGTCCGAAAGCGCTGGTGAGATAAAAAATACCCGATGTCGGCAGCTCATAGCAGACGGCATCCGTATTGTCATAGCCAGGGGTTTCATCAAGTGTCTGAATGTCCGGTTTAATATCCTCGATTTCAAGTGTCGGCAGGCACACCAGGTTTTCTTTTGAGTCCTGAAGGTCTGTCAGCGTACGGGTATCTAATTGAATACGTTTGATTTCTGATTCTGAAAGACTTTTGCGAACATGGCTCAGTTCTTGCCGCACACGCTTTTTTTCAGTTTCCGCCATGGCCGGATCAGGCAGGAGCATCAGCCGGACATGGTGGGGATTTTGAAGAAAATATTTTTCA
>JAJRPH010000248.1 GCA_024280875.1 Deltaproteobacteria bacterium
AAAAGTTAGATTCCGATGGCAAAGAAAAAAGCTCCAAATTCGAGGCGCGCAAATCCTGAGTGATGATTTGTACTTAGCGTACCATGAAGAAACGAAGGATGAAGCGCAACAAAGAATTTGGACTTTTTACGATGCCATCAATATTATTAAGATTAAGAAAAAACTTTAGTGCATATTTCGCCGATATCTCCCAGGTTTTCACAAACATGAACCCCGACTTTTTTTAATGCGTCAATTTTGCCCAGTGCCGTGCCGCTGCTACCGCTGGTGATGGCACCGGCATGTCCCATGCGCCGGCCGGGAGGAGCGGTCAGTCCGGCAATAAATCCGACAACCGGCTTGGTGACATGCGCCTTGATAAATTCAGCGGCTTGTTCTTCAGCATTCCCGCCGATTTCGCCAACCATTACGATCCCTTTTGTTTCCGGATCTTTTTGAAAGGCATCCAGGCAATCAATAAAATTGGTTCCGTTAATCGGATCACCGCCAATACCGATGCAGGTGGTTTGCCCGATGCCCTGGCTGGTGAGCTGAAATACCACTTCATAGGTCAGCGTCCCGGATCTGGAAACCACGCCGATAGGTCCTCCGGGTTTATGTATCTGTGCCGGCATAATGCCGATTTTTGCCTGGCCGGGGGTTATGATACCCGGGCAATTGGGACCGATCAGCCGTGAGTCTGTCCAGTTGAGAATTTGTTTGATCTTCATCATATCCAGCACTGGGATTCCTTCGGTAATGGCCACAATTAATTTAATCCCGGCATGCACGGCCTCAAGGATCGCATCAGCGGCAAACGGCGGAGGAACAAAAATCATGCTGCAGTCGGCCCGGGTCTCTTCCGCCGCTTTTGCAACCGTATTAAAAACAGGGATACCGTCCATATCCAGGCCACCTTTTCCTGGTGTAACGCCCGCAACTATATTGGTACCATATGCGACGCACTGACGGGTATGGAACTGACCTTCCTTGCCGGTTATTCCCTGGACAAGCACCCGCGTATCAGAATTAACGAAAATACTCATGAAAATTTATTTCCTTATTAAAAAAAATATTTAATATTATATTAAGAAACGACAATTTTTGCTACCTTCTCACCGGCATCTTTCATGTCCACAGCGGTAAAGAGCTTTAAACCGGATTCTGCAAGGATTTTTCTACCTTCTTCGACATTTGTTCCTTCCATGCGGACAACTAACGGTACATTAATTTTTGTTTTCCGAGCAGCTTCCACAACACCTTTAGCCAATATATCACATCGTAAAATACCCCCGAAAATATTAATTAATATACCTTTCACCTTATTATCGCTTAAAATAATCTTAAATCCGTTTTCAACCATTTCCGCTGTGGCTCCGCCCCCTACATCCAGAAAATTAGCCGGTTCCGCACCGGCCAGATTGATGGTGTCCATCACGGCCATGGCAAGCCCGGCACCATTAACCATGTTGCCGATATTTCCGTCCAGATTTATATAATTCAGATTATATTTTGAAGCTTCAACATCCAAAGGGTCTTCTTCCTCAAGATCCCTGAATTCCAAAATATCTTTATGCCTGAATAAAGCATTATCATCAAAATCCATCTTGGCGTCCAACGCAATGACTCTGTCCTCTTTTGTAATCACAAGAGGATTAATTTCAAGCAGCGAGCAGTCGTTTTCAATAAATAATTGATAAAGTCGGGTGAGAATTTGTGAAAATTCTTTAATCACTGATGCCGGAAGGTTCAGACCAAACGCAACCTGGCGACAGTGATGCGATAAAATCCCATTTAATGGATTGATAAAAACTTTTATTATTTTTTCCGGAGTCTGTGCCGCGACTTCTTCAATGTCCATTCCGCCGGCTTCACTGGCAATAACAAGGATATTCGCCGTTTCTCTGTCTGGAATAATGCTCAAATATAATTCTTTTTCAATATTCACTCCTGATTCGATAAGAATTTTTTTGACCTGTTTTCCCTCAGGACCTGTTTGATGGGTCACCAGGTTCATGCCGAGAATTGATGAGGCATGTTGGCTCACCTCTTTTGAGGAATTGGCAAGCGTAACACCGCCTCCCTTACCGCGGCCTCCGGCATGGATCTGAGCCTTTACAACAACCGGAAATTTACCTATTCCTTGAGCGATCTGTTGAGCTTTTTGTTGATCAAAGGCCACATCGCCGTCAGGAACAGGAATTTTGTACTTCCTGAAAATTTGTTTCGCCTGGAATTCATGGATTTTCATACCTGTTTTCTCCTGTACTAAGAACGTCCTGTATGTTACGTGCTATTTCAAGTCACGATAATAGCTGTCGATATTATAAATTGCAGCCATAGGGTTATGTCCGAGCAGCCTATCTTTTACTGCAAGAACAGTACATAGTGCTTTTGAATATTTAAGGAACAAGGAATCATGCCCTACGCATAATCCAAATAAAATCACTGCTGTCCGGTTAACTTTTTTTACTACAATATAACACCTTGATTATTAATATGATACTTGCAATTTTATTTTTTGAGATAGCGTTTTCGGTTTTTTTGTTATTTTTCGCCTCCGGCGAGGTTTTTTTATTATA
>JAJRPH010000249.1 GCA_024280875.1 Deltaproteobacteria bacterium
ATGGCATATGTGGGCGGGCCGATAAATGTGATACCAGCTTTGTCGCATTTTGCGGGAAAACTTTCATTTTCAGCAATAAATCCCCATCCGGGATGAATCCCGATGGCCCCCCTGTTTTTGGCCTTTTCAATAATCAGTTCCAGGTCCAGGTAAGCGTTCGGGTCATCTCCGAGTAGGAGCAGTTCATACGCGCCCAAAGTTGACGGAGACGTTTTGTCTACATCAGTGGCGGTCAGGATCGGGATTCCTTCCAGCCGTTCGGATATGGCGCGGCTGATTCGTCGGGCCGGGATTCCCCGGTTGGCGATCAGAATTGGTTTTCCTTCAATCTCTTTTTGAACGTCATCAAATGTTTTTTGTTTCATTGTAATTTGTTGTCCTTTAAATATAAATTTTTACCACAGAGGACACAGAGAAAATCTTTAATGACCTGTCTCTGTGTCCTTTGTGGTAGATTTTTTATTTTGATTGCGCGGGGATAATGCTTCCCGAATACATTATCTCTTCTATCTTTCCTTTTTTTATTCGCAGACCGCCGTCTTTGGCCAGTCCCAGGATCACTGCTTCAAAAACATCCGCGTTCATCTGCCGGATCAGCACTTTTTTGCCGATCCATGCCATCTGTGTATCAATCATCCGGATAAACTCGGCCGGGGTCGCGGATTGAATCAGTTTTTCAAACAACGATGTACCCTTTTCCACCAGGGTTGTCCATAAGGCAAGCGGGGATATTTTATACCCCTGATCAGAAAGATGAGTAGCCGGTACGGCAAACTGATCACGCAACAACCTGTCTTCCGGAGAATAATTAATATTGATGCCAATACCCACAACAATATGGCTTTCACGTTTTTCCACCAGGATGCCGCCGAATTTCCGGTCATTTATCAGCAGGTCGTTGGGCCATTTAATCTGAACCGGCACGTTCAGTTGCCTGAAAACCCGGGCACAAATAAACCCCACCACCAGCGACAACAAACCGCCCCAGTCCGTTTCCGACTCCTCGTCAAATTTCGGTAAAGGCCAGACCCAGGACGCGTGGATATTTCCGGCCGGTGAAATCCATTGCCGTTTCTGCTGACCGCGGCCGGTAGTCTGTTCAACGGCAATCACCGAATCCCATATGTTCATTTGCCGGTTTTCAAGAAAATGCCAGGCTGCGTCCATGGTTGATGTACAGTTTTCGCAGACAAGGATAGCTGGTTCTTCGCCGGTCTGTTCAGGCTGCCATACCCATGAATCCGCCTTATGCGTGATGTCGTCAAACCGGGTTGCACGGCTTCGGGTCCAGGGAGTGGCATTATGGATATCTTTTTCCCATAACCGGCAGGTCCGGGCGATTGTTTCCGGCCCGGTAGCTTGAAACAGGTCCTGCCTGTCAAAATCCAGTATAAAAACCCTGCATGTCATATGTATCGACGCTTTAAATTATGAATTCCAATTTGACAAAAACATTCAATTTATAGATTTTCACTAATAACTGTCAAGAAAAATATGATTATCTAATATCTTAATTTAATAGATATTTTACATGGAATATCTGTATTCGGTCAAATTAATATCATTCAGGACATCTGTTGATTTTCTCTCGAATGCCCGGACGCATTTTTAGGGTGGGGTTGCTGTTACTTTTTTTAAAGTAGAAATATCGATAGATCATTGTGAGGGACTGTGGAGTGAACCCCAACAAGTTCAAATAGGTAAAATAATGGGAGAGTGATTGAATCTTTTGGGACATGACGCAGGGGGCGACTAAATCCCCCTGCGCCAATGCGGCCAATTAGTGTTCATTGTATTGAGTGAATCGGGAGCAAAATCGTTTATTTAAGGTTTGAGATAAAACAACCGGTGGTACTGCTATCATCATCAGTATTATCCGTATCGCCGCTGTCACCGGAATTGCTTATGGTTATGCTGACGCTGTCTGTAGATGTTGAGCCGACACTATCTGTGACTGTCAGCGAAAAGATCAATGTTGTTGAAGAATCTACCTGAGGTGCTGTAAATGTTGGATTAATTGAAGTGCTGCTTGATAGCGTTATCGTAATGCCTGAGCTGTCCGTCTGGGTCCAGGAATAGGTGGCTATCGTACTGCCGGTCGCCGTTGATCCGGAGGCATCTAACGCGACAGTATTTCCTTCCGCAGCCGATTGATTCGCTCCTGCATCAGCTATCAACTCAGTTGCAGAACCGTTGTCTGTATTGGCAATAAAAAAACCTTCCCGGTAACCCGGCGATACTGCGGCCTTAAACGCTATTTCACCACTATTATTGAAATATCTTGCTCTGCCGTCTGATCCGCCTGAGCAGGACCCGGGAAAATCCGCAACTATATCAATGAATGTAACGGTTTCTCCTGAAGTCAGCGTTACTTCATCACCTTCTCTGACAACCAGAGACAGACCGTCGGAAGGGTCATACAGCCAGATGCCGGCAGAATTGGTGTAGTCTATACCTGGTCCGGTCATAGAAGTATGAAAGCATACCTGGCCCGCACTGTTAATCGCATAATTAATAAATTGGGAATTAAATACCACACCATCGGGAGTTCCCGGGGCACGGTCACCGGCTCTGGCAATTAAATCAAGGACACCACCGGTTTCAAGCCAGATGCCGTTGTTATTGGTATTGTCAACGCCTCCTGCATCGGTTTTTAAACTAGCCCCAAACGCAACCTGGCCGGAATCATTCATGACCAGAGGGGAATTAAATGAGGAAAAAACAGCGTCTGCCGGAGTCCCCGTGGCCTGTGATCCCTGTCGTGCGACCAGGGCCAGGCTACCGAAAGCATCTGACCATATGCCTGATATATTTGTATGGTCAACCGTACCACCGTACTCAAGGGCTGCTTCAAAAACCAATTGGCCGGAGGCATTCATGTCATAGTTTTGGCTGCCTGTAGGAAATGATTGAAATGTCTTGCCGGCAACGCCCGGGGCGGCAGTCTTAAACCCTGTATATTTCGTTGTAACGTTTCCGTTTATTGCCTTTTGAACGAGATAAGCGCCGGTTAAATGGGTCCAGTCAAAATTTCCGACAATATTTGGAAAAAATGCCAGATCGCCATTGTTATTCAGTGGGATTCCAGCATGAAATTCGCCGTATGTTGCATCCGCAAATCCCGGAACCGCCCAGCCTGTCTTTGCAAGCATCGTTAATCCGGATGCATTTTCCTGCCATACACTGTTTCTTGCTGATGCATTGTTTAAGTTATTAATAAAAGCGACCCGGCCGTCATTATTGAAGGCCACAGTATCGCCGCCGATTGCGGAAAACATTTCTCCAAACGTGTCTCCGGAATAACCCGGTGCCGTATCTCCTTCACGAGCCACCATGGAAATTGATCCGGGCGTGCCTTTCCATAGGCTAACATCAGTTACTGAATTGCCACCGCTTTCTTCCGTAAGCCGCGCGATAAACGCCACCTGGCCTGGATCATTAATGTTGGGATTTGAGAATGAGCTAAAAAGGGCACTTCCAGATATTCCGGGAGCGATTTCTTTTGTACGTGCAATCAATTCAGCGGTGCCTGAATTTTCTCGCCACAATGTGAAATAATTAGTGGAACCAGAGTTTAAGATTGTGTTTACGGTGGCTGTGAAAACAGCCTGGCCGGAATTGTTGATTGCGCCTTTAGCACCGGCAAGGTCAGAAAAGATAAACCCATCATCAAATCCTGGGGCCGCCTCTCCCTCAATAACAACCGCTCGAATTGCGGCGGTTGCCGGATTGCATTGCACCAATGCCGTTATCAGCATGGTAAGACAGATGATTAAAGTCGTAAAAGATCTTTCGGTAAATCGGGTAACACACATTTTTTGATGAAAATTTTTCATTGAGTCTCCATTTGAATTTGAATGATTAATTTGAAGGCTGCCAGTGAATTTATTTGAATCATTAATATCTGTTTGAGTGTGGTGAAGAGTCGTTACACTTACGTTGATCCCCCGGTTACTGCATAAAAAATCGGTGATGGTAGAGATTGTTTGAAACGAATTATATAATACTTTATTTCAAGTGGTTGTAGGCGTATTTATTTTTATAATAATACCTTAGAAAGGAAAATATGTCAAATCGATTGTAAGAATCGGTTGTAAGAAGTTGTAAGAAAAAATAATCTGTACGGTTTAAAATGGCCATACGCTTATTCAATAGATTTAAAAAAGGCTTTTATGGATTTTTATTCAATGACAGACAGGGAGAAAGATTAATGATATATAAGGTGGAAATCGCTATTGTCCATCTATGGGGTGAAACAGCCGGTGCCGTCGCATGGCCCAAGGCTGTCGTCGCAATTAATGACAAAGACAATGTTCTATCCGGCCAGGCGGATGTGCCAACGGGTTATGATTACTGGATATTAAAATTTGACGGGGTCACCGACCTTGAGCTGGGAGAACCCAAAGGATTTGGCCGTATCGAATATGCTTATTATTTAATGGCAAAAGATGCCGGAATCGAGATGCCTGCCTGCCGCCTGCTCGAGGAAAACGGACGGGTACATTTTTTGACCAAACGGTTTGATCGCAGCAATGGTGAGAAAGTTCACATGCAGTCATTGTGCGGTGTGGCCCATGTTGACTTTAATGCTGCCGGTGCTTACGGTTATGAACAGGCCTTTGAAGTAATGCGGAAACTTCGGTTGAGCAGAGCAGATGCCATTGAGCAGTACCGGCGGATGGTATTTGATGTAATTGCCCGAAACCAGGATGATCATACAAAGAATATCGCGTTTTTGATGGACCGGGACGGCCGCTGGCGATTATCACCCGCCTTTGACGTGATTTATTCACACAACCCGGCCGGAAAATGGACGGATCAGCATCAGATGAGTGTTAACGGCAAACAGGATCATTTTACAACATCGGACCTGTTAGTCGTGGGAGAATCAATCAGTATACCGAAGCCGCTGGAAATCATCCGCAGGTGGGGGAATCCGTAAAACAATGGCCGGAGTTTGCACGTAAGGCCGGTGTTAGAAAAGACTATATTGCTGATATTGGGCGTCATCATCGCATCAATATGATGGCTTATTAAAGGATCACTATAGTGTCGGTTTAATAAAGTGGCACGCATGGAGGGCAATTGTCAATGAACTCACATAAAACGAATCCGGTCTGCCCGTTATGTAAAAAATCGGAATGTAAAGTTTTTTTTCAGGACAGCCACCGAAACTATTTCCAATGCCCCACCTGCTGCTTGATATTTGTGCAGCCGGATCAGTTTTTATCTGCTGATGATGAAAAGGCTGAATATGATCTGCACGAAAATATTCCGGATGATCCGGGATATCGTAAATTTTTGAGCCGGCTGTTTGTTCCCATACAGGAGCGGATCGAGGCTGACAGCTGCGGCCTGGATTTTGGTTCCGGCCCGGGCCCGACTCTTTCTCTGATGTTTGAAGAGGCCGGGCATCTGATGGAAATTTATGACAAATTTTATGCTGAAAATCCCCTGGTGCTGGAAAATCAATACGATTTTATCACCGCTACTGAAGTGGTGGAGCATCTTCATGATCCGCAGGCAATATTGGACAGGTTGTGGAAATGCCTTAAGGTCGGGGGCTGGCTCGGGATTATGACAAAACTCGTCAATGGGGAAAATGCGTTTGCACAGTGGCATTATAAGAATGATCTCACCCACGTCTGTTTTTTTTCATGTGAGACCTTCAGGTGGCTGGCTGGCCGATGGCAGGCGGATCTGGTGTTTCTTGATAAAGATGTGATTCTGTTTAACAAAAAAATAACGGATATTCGGTAAAATCAGGGGCTTTGAATTCCAAAGCCCCTGAAAAGACAGTTAAAACGAGTGATTAACCGAGGGGAGGCTAAGCTTCACCTGAACCGTCTTGTATTTTGCTTTTTTTCAAACACAATTATATGCCAACGCAATCGATGTACCGGAAAATCAATTTTTAAAAAATAAAAGCATTTTCAAGCGGTAAAGGATAAAATAGCTTATACTATCAAATATTTAATTCCATGCTGATAAAATTTAAATTGAGTTAGGAGTGTATAGAATAAATAACTAATTAGATTGAGGTGTGCCATTTTTAATATTAATGTATACTTTATTATACATTCTGCCAGTACGAATTAAGTGCTTGTAGTGATTTGTTTTGCTGTATAAACAATATTAAGCCAGCAGATGGTTAATCAACTCTAAGTCAACGTCTGCTATTTTGTATTAGAAAAGGAGTTGATTTTCTGATATATAATTATAAATTGAACGAAAGACTTAAAATTTATGTTGGCTATTACTACAAAGTTATCCATAGGCTTTAATTGAATTGCTTTATTCATGCTTCCCATGATGGAAAGGAACAAAAAATGTCAGAGGTCAAAACAGAAAAACTGGCGGTCTTAATCGATGCGGATAACGCCCAACCCTCAATTGTGGAAGGGTTGATGGCGGAAATCGCCAAATACGGGACGGCCAATGTCAAAAGGATTTATGGCGACTGGACGGCACCGGGCTTAAAAGGGTGGAAGGAAGTTCTGCTACAGTATTCCATTCAGCCCATTCAGCAGTTCGGGTACACCACAGGGAAAAATGCCACTGACAGCGCCATGATCATTGACGCAATGGATCTGCTTTACTCCGCAAAATTTGACGGGTTTTGCATTGTTTCCAGTGACAGTGATTTTACCAAGCTAGCTTCACGGATACGGGAAGCCGGCCTTATTGTGTATGGATTTGGAGAGAAAAAAACGCCTGAACCGTTTGTTGCCGCCTGTGATAAATTCATTTTCACTGAAGTGCTTCGTTTTAAAGATGATGACGATATTGAAAAAATAGATCGAAAAACAACCACTGAATTGAAGCGGGACACGAAGCTGGTCAATTTGCTCCGAAATGCCGTGGATGCCTCATCGGACGATAGCGGATGGGCACATCTGGCAGCAGTCGGCAGTAATATCGCCAAACAGTCTTCTGAGTTTGACCCGAGAAATTACGGTTATAAAAAGCTAGGCGGGCTGATGACTGCGACAAAACTTTTCCAGATTGAAGAAAGATCTGTGGGTGCCGGCACGTCAAAGGCGATTTATTTGAAAGATACCCGGAAGAAATAATAAAAAAAGAAATTAGAAAAAATTATATGTGATACGAAGGACAGATATTCAGACCATTCAGCGAAGCCAACAGCTATCTGCTTCAGTGTGCGATCGGATGCTCCCATAATAAGTGTACGTTTTGCGGTATGTACAAGGACCGCAAATACCGGGTGCGAAGCCTTGAGGAAATCAAGGAAGATATCAAAATGGCAAAAGCCCATTACGGTGACCTTGAAAAAGTGTTTTTATGCGGTGGCTATTGAAACCGATAAGCTCTTGGAAATTTTGAAAGATCTTTATCAGGCATTTCCGTCTCTGAGACATGTGGGAACCTATGTAGGGCCCCAGAGCACGCTGGCAAAATCCATGTCCGAACTCACTGCCTTACGCGCCGCCGGTCTGACCAAGGCTTATCTGGGAGTAGAGACCGGCGATGACCGGCTGCTTGCGGAAATTAAAAAAGGGATGACCGCCGCCCAGATGCTATAAGCCGGGCAGAACCTGGTGAATGCGGATATCAATCTGTCTTCCATTGTGCTTTTGGGAATTGCCGGAAAAGGGGAGCGAGCCCGCGAATATGCCATTGCCACAGCCGAGATTACCAACAAAATGAAACCCCGCTACCTGGCGGCCCTGACTACCACCCCGGTGCCCGGCACAGTACTGTATCACAAGGTTCAAAAAGGCGAGTTTGAGCTCCCGGACCCGTTTGACACGCTTAAAGAAATGAAGCTGATGTTTGAACATATCACCATGGATAATTTGAAATTTGTCGGGGTTCATGCTTCCAATTATCTGCCGGTCATCGGTACTTTGCAGAAAGACAAGGCAAAGATGCTGGAAGCAGTGAATGAGGTGTTTGAGAAGAGGGATCATAAGGCACTTCGCAGCGAACAAATGCGCGGTTTCTAAAAGCGAATGGGATTAGCCCTTTTGAGGCGTTATCCGGGAATTGAAGTAGCTTTACTACAGTTTCATCCCAAAGGTCTTGCAAAAGAACGAATCTCATCCGTTTTAACGGGTACAAATATCAAGAATGAAAATTTGATTTCAAATCCTATTAAGGAATGAGTCAATTAAAAAAAGTAATAGAAAATTTTATCAGTTAATGATAAAATACGCTTGACGTATAGCGTACAAGGGGTATCTTGTAGATGATACAAATTCATGAAGAGGGACGTTATGTTGCGAGTTTAGAAATGTTGTGAGTTTAGAGTATTCCTCGCACCCCGTCGATGAATACCCCGCCAAAAAAATCATTTAATTGTACCCCGCATACCCCGCCCGCATAGATAGGGAATGTTGTGTTGTTAGTTAAGAGTGAATCCGGCAACCCCGCTGAAGTGTCCCGCCGACAGTTTTCTCACATATCCCCGCCTGTCCCGCCACTGATCGGTTAAATTCAATTTAAAAATAGTTTAATTGCTTGTATGATTGCCGCTGGAAAATCGAATTATACTGAGACGGCATCGTACACAAAATATTATACCATGAGGCGCGGATGGACAATGAAGAAATGATTAAAAATTATACGGCCGGGATTGCCAGGAGAAAAATCAGCCCCCCGGATATTGTCTGCCGGAACTGTCATCAAAAACCCGTATCTTATGAATTGCATGAAACCCGTAAACGGCAGATGCGTTTTTTCCTTGGGGATATTGTCACAGTAATGGTTTCTTTCTTGTTGCGATGGCAATGCCCTCTTTGCAACTCGACTTTTACGGAATTGTGAATTAGCAGGGAACCTTGCGGAATTGGGATATGTGGCGGGAATGGCCGAAATCTGCCGATGTTTGGTGGGATCGGTGTTGTGACGGTGCGTGTTTGAGGTGTGTTGAAGTGTGCTGCGCCTTCAGGAGGAACGGTGAAAACCAATCTTGCGGAATTGTCTTTAAAAGCAGCACCTTTGCTTTCTATCTTGCAGATTTAAAATTGTATAAAAAATAAATTATCCATTAAAACAGTGTATTGTAAAAAAACAGATTAAAAACTGCATGAAAGTTCGTAAAATTTTGCACTATTTTTGAATAATTTTAAAGAAGCCCTGTTTACGGGTATTTTGAAGATATTTGCTTTTTGAAAAAAAACGAAGTTGGAAGATTTTTATTCGTTTTTTTCATAAAGGCTCAAACTATCAAGGAGATTTTGTGTAAATTGATAGATATCAGTCACGTTGTTTATTGTGTGGCGTATTTCTTTTCTATCTTTATCGAAAAGGCCAATATATTTCTGGCTTGCATTAAAATGAAGTCTGTAAATGGGTTTTCTGTTGTTATCATCAAGAAGAACTCCGAAATAGGACTTTGTGTCTCGCTGCGCCACCCGATCAGGAGCGATTTTCTGACATATTATAGCTCGGACTATTTGAAAAGCTTCAAGTTCTTCATTGGTTGTTACTATCCCATTTAATTTTTCTTCTAACTCTTGACCTTCTTCTGGTTTTTCTCCTTCTTTTTGGACAGCCTTGACAGAATCAAGGAAATCACTAACACTCTCATTAATAAATTGATAAGAGGCCTTCCTTACAAACTCTGTAAATTGTTCTTTCGCGGATGCCGTGAAGCGAGCCCCATTATTACAGGCATTAAAGAAATATTTGACAAAATTTTCATCTGGGGTCTCAAATTGTGTCGACATTATTTTTTTAATTTGAGAAGTATATTTTAGTTCGTTTGCTGTGCTCAACATCCGATCAAGATCAAATTTTTCTTTTCCCAATTTTTTAACTTCAGCTAATAAATTTTTCCTCAAATTCAACATATCCAATTCTAAAAATGGCCGGGCATCCATCTTGTTTGGTTCTTCAAGGTCAGAAAAAAATAAATATTTTACGCCATTCGTTAAAATAGCAATGCGGGACTTTGTAACAGCAAAATACCGATAAAGTTGGCTCATATTTGCATCGCTGAGATTACTTTTTGCCTGCTTGCATTCAATTAAAATAATCACCTCATTGTTTTGCATAATAGCATAATCAACCTTCTCCCCTTTCTTGGTGCCATGGTCCGCCACAAATTCAGGAACAACTTCTTGAGGATTAAAAACATCGTAGCCGAGAGCTGCGATAAAAGGCATAATTAGTGCATTTTTAGTGGCCTCTTCTGTCTCCACGTGATCAAACAAAGAAGGGATTTTTTCTACTAATGCACTAATCTTATCATCAAAACTCATCGTTTATCTCCTTGTCTATTTAATATTTAATTTGAGACGGTGTTGTTTTTTTTGGCGTATTTATATTAAATATACCCTTCTAATTTTCAGTGACAAAAAAATACGGAAATTTATGATAATCAGGTTCCCGATTTTTTGATAGGATCGTTGTTTATTTTAAGGGCGGTAGATTGTGGCGCATCTCCGCCATTTTGATTCCCGCCCCGCGAGTTCTCCATTTTTGCTATGCGCTGTTCAAGATTCTGTATTTCCTGCCGGGTTTCCACTGCATCATGAAAAGACCGGATATTTGCCTTTAGGGAAAGGGCATATCCGGTGTCTGATTTAATCACCGCCCTGGTCATATTCAACAGTTCATTTACCTCCGGGTCCGCATCTGCTTCCGGGCCGTTATTTTCTTCCTCTCCTTTTATATAAGGGGAACCCTCTCCGGTTAGAAGCCAATTTAAATTAACTTTTTGGTTTACTCCCCAATCGGTGATTATTGCAAGTAATGAGCTTGCCCCGCTTTTTTCCCGCTTACTAAGGTCTTGAGCAGATAGGCCGAGTTCAGATGCTACCTGCTTTTTGGTTGAAAAACCTTTTAAGTTTTTTATCCGTTCAATGATTTTAAGTAATTTAACCATTTAGTTTATTTCTTCTTGACAAGTAAACTATTTTTGCAATAAATTAAAGCTTATCTAAACCGTTTATGCAAAATAGACATTTAATTAATATAAAAGGAGCTAACACCATGACCCCGAGACAAAGACAGATTGAACTCAGGGAAGCCGGATTCACCCAGAAGGACATTGCCGATGAACTGGGCGTGACTTCCGCCACTCTTTCCCTTGTTATCAATGAAAGATTCACTTCC
>JAJRPH010000250.1 GCA_024280875.1 Deltaproteobacteria bacterium
ATTTTTTTCTTATCTGCCATATCGTCCATTGACCATATCTGGATCAATGCGCCGATAATTGACAAAAGCATAAAAACGATCACACTTATGGCCGGGGACAACCCCAATGCCCCAACAATCACACCGGCTCCGATCAGGGAGGACAATACGATAATGGCCCAGTCGATGAATACGTAAGCGGCCACCCCTCCGACTGCGCCGCCCAGAATATACAAAACCGAGGGGATGTCACTGTAACCAAAAAATTGCGCCCCAATCAACACCATATAAAGGCCTGCCAGACACCCGGCTAAAACAAAGGCGACTCTCTGAGCCAGGAGGGCCACCAAAGCACTGACAATCCCGACCCCAAGCGCTGTCGCCAGTTGAAACCATTGGGAACAATGGGGAATTATCATTCCGGAAAAGCCAACCCCCACCATGAAACCGGAGAAAGCAATAAACAGCCAAAAAAGCTTTCGCCCGAACGCCATAAACATCAACCCCATGATAATATTAAGAATTAACATTTTTTAGTCGTTCGGATCATTTTCTGCCCCGGCCCTTTAATTTTCTGACTTCGCCGGTGAAAGGTGCGCGTGTTCCCACCGCTTATCCATAAAATAAAGAATGGGCACCGTCATCCTGGAAAAAAACAGGGACGCAACTTCTCCCGCCATTAATGAAATAGCCAGACCTTGAAAAATCGGATCAAAAAGAATCACCGACGCGCCGACCACTACTGCTGCGGCCGTCAGCATCATGGGCCGGAATCTTACCGCACCTGCGTCAATCACCGCTTTATCCAGCGGCATTCCTTCAGACAGCCGCAATTCGATAAAATCGACCAGGATGATGGAATTGCGAACCACAATACCGGCACCGGCGATAAAACCGATCATGGATGTGGCCGTAAAAAAAGCGTTCATCCCCCAGTGTGCCGGCAAAATGCCGATCAAAGAAAATGGAATTGCCGCCAGAATAACGATTGGCGTTGAGTACGACTGGAACCACCCCACCACTAAAATAAAAATGAGCACCATTACAACGGCAAAAGCAATACCTAAATCCCGAAACACTTCATAGGTGATATGCCACTCCCCGTCCCATTTCATGGAGAATTTCCGATCCGTTTCCGGAATGGATGCCGTATACTGATCAATCTTGTACCCTTCCGGAATCACTATGGAGTCAATCTTTTTCCACATTTCCAGGATGGCATAAACCGGGCTTTCCTTTTGGCCGGCCACATCACCGGTCACATAGACCACCGGCATCAGATTTTTATGATAAATGCTCCGGTCAATGTCTACTTCATGCACGTCAACCAGCTCGGATATCGGCACCAGACGACCATCGACACCAGGGATTTTTAACGAAAGCAGACGCTGCAAATCCGATTTTTCAGCCACCGTCTGCCGCAGAACAATATTTAAGTCCTCTTTTTCAAGTGGCCGATGCAGGAGCCCGGTTTTTTTGCCGCTGAGCTGCATGCTCAGGGCTTGCACAATTCGGGCGGCCGGTATGCCGTTAAGCGCGGCTTTTTCCCGGTCCACTTCAACAAAATACCGCGGCTGGGGGGATTCCATGTACCAATCCACATCCACAACGCCCTCTGTTGACGAAAAAATATCCATGATCTGTGCGGCCAGTTCCCGCTGGCGGTCATAATCCGGCCCGTAAATTTCAGCGACCAGCGTGGAAAGCACCGGCGGGCCCGGGGGGACTTCCGCCACTTTGATTCGGGCACCGTATTGATCCGCAATTTTTTTCAGCGCAGTCCGAACCCTTTTGGCTATTTCATGGCTCTGCTGCATGCGATGGTGCTTGCCGGCCAGGTTGACCTGAATATCGGCCATGGAAGCCCCCTGGCGGAGGTAATAATGACGGACCAGCCCGTTGAAATTAAAAGGGGAAGCGGTGCCGACATAAATCTGGTAATCCACCACTTCATTGACTGTTTTAATATAGTCTCCCATCGACAGTGCCACTGCCGCAGTTTCTTCCAATGTGGCCGACTCGGGCATATTAATGATCACCTGAAATTCGCTCTTGTTGTCAAACGGCAGCATTTTGACACGCACCATGCCGACTGCGACCATTGCACAGGCCCCCAGCAACAGTAACACCACCGTAATCAAAAAAGCCCATCGGACTGCCGGTCGATGCAGGAGCGGATCCATGATCTTTCGATACAGACGGGTAGACCAGTCTTCACTGTCTTCCGCTATATGACCGCCTTTTTCCGAATGCCCCTGCCCCAGCAGACGAATAGACGCCCACGGCGTGACAATAAACGCAACAATCAAGGAAAAAATCATCGCGGCCGATGCCCCCACGGGAATGGGGCGCATATACGGCCCCATGAGCCCACCGACAAAGGCCATGGGCAGAATTGCTGCGATCACAGTCATAGTGGCTAAAATAGTAGGGTTGCCGACCTCGCTGACCGCTTCAACAGCCACGGTGGTTTTTGAACGATCCCTGTTTTCAGGCATCCGAAAATGCCGGACTATGTTTTCAACCACCACAATCGCATCATCGACCAGAATACCAATGGAAAATATCAGGGCAAACAGGGTAATGCGGTTTAATGTATATCCCAACAGATAGAAAACCGTCAGTGTGAATGCCAGCGTGACCGGAATGGCCAACGCAACAACCCATGATTCCCGTCGGCCGAGGGTTATCCAGATGAGCAGGGTCACTGAAAACACTGCAATTGCCATGTGAAACAGCAATTCGTTGGATTTTTCCTTTGCGGTTTCGCCGTAATGACGGGTCACGGTCATTTCAATATCATCCGGAATCAAAGTTCCCCGGGTTTCCTCAACTCTCGCAAGAACCCGTTCGGCAATCGTCACCGCATTAGTGCCTTTGCGCTTAGCCACTGTCAGAGTTACAGCCGGATAAACCCCCATTTGCGATTCCCCCGCACGGATTCCGATCTCGCCGGCCGCCGGGCCGGTGCCAAAAAACACGTAATTATCGGGTTCCGCCGGTCCATCCTCCACATCGGCCACATCTTCAAGATATACCGGGTGACCGTTAAACGCCCCAACCACCAGACGCTTCACATCATCAGCGGTTTTTAAAAACCCGCCAACCTGGACCAGTACCTGGCCTTCCGGCGACGGAAAACTGCCGGCCTGTAATTCCGTATTAGCACCACTGATCATCTGCTCAATCGCTGCTCCATCCAGATGGTACGCAGCCAGGCGGACAGGATCCAGATGGACTTCCAGCTGGCGGCGCGGTCCGCCGATCAGTTTGGTAATGGAAACATCCGGTTCCCTTTTGACCACTTCCTCAATTTCCGCAGCCACCCGCCGGAGCAGATACTGATCCGCCGAATCACTCCAGAACGTCAGTGCCAGAATCGGCACATCATCAATATATCGCGGTTTAATCAACGGAGGGCTGACTGTAAAGGGGATGCGGTCATAGTTTGCCATCAACTTGGACTGCAATCGAATGATGGCATCTTCTTCGTTTTCCCCCACATAAAAACGAACGATGGCCATGGACATTCCCGGACTGGATGTAGAATAGATATATTCCACACCGGGGATTTCCCACAGCAGTTTTTCCATGGGTCCGGTCACCCGCTGCTCAACTTCCTTGGCGCTGGCGCCTGGCATTTGCACGAAGATGTCAACCATGGGAACGATAATTTGAGGCTCTTCCTCGCGGGGCAACGCAATGACCGAAGCAATTCCGAGAAGAATTCCGGCAATGATGACAAGCGGTGTCAGTTTTGAGTTGATGAACAACTGGGCCATTCTGCCCGCCGGTCCTTTTGACTGGCTCATGATTCCTCCACTTTTACCCCGTCAACGATGTTTTGTCCCGGGTGTGAGACAAAACGATCACCGGTTTTTAAACCGGAAAGCACTTCCAAAAAATTACCAAAGGAACGCCCCGGCCGAATGAGCCTGAAATGCACAATAGAATCACTGTCAACTATAAAAATTCCGCTGAGCTGACCATGGCGAACCACGGCTGTTTCAGGAACCAGAATCATGCCGGTTTCACCGATCGGAATTAATACCTGCGCATACATACCGGCACGGATTGCCGGAAAATCCTGCAAGCTAACTTTTACCTGAAAAGACCGGGTGACAGGGTCAGCCGCCGAATTAATCGTTTTAATTTCTCCGGTCAGCGCCCCTTTTTGAAGAGAAGGGATGAAAACAGACAACTGATCTCCGATATTCACCTGATGAATATGTGACTCCGGCAAAACCATATACACGTCACTCGAACCAGTCGTTTCCAGTCTGATCAGGGGAGTGCCCGGCGTGGCCAGATCTCCTTTATCCACCAGCTTGCCGGTCACGGTGGCATCATAGGGCGCCACGACCACGGCATCATCAAATGAGGTTTTCACAGCCAAACGCGCTGCTTTTGCCTGCGCAATTCTATTTTGAGCGGCATCACGCATGGATTCTGTCTGGGATAATCCAGCAGTTGCCTGATCGTATCGGGCTTTCACTTCGTCGAATTCCTGCAAACTCACAGATTCATTTTCAAGAAGCACGCCATAACGACGAAATGTTTTTTCGGCAAGTTTTGACGAGGCCTGAGCCGACTCAAATGCCGCCTGAGCGGCCTTAACTCCATGATTGGCTTCCGCCAGGGCTGCTTCCGCCTGCCGCAGTTGGGCGGATAATTGACTGTCGTCAATCACCACCAGAATATCTCCGGCCTTTACTTTGTCTCCCTCATAAACCGGCACCTGCAGGATTTCTCCCATAACCTTTGCGGAAACCGTTGCAGCCATCCGGGGCTGAATAGTTCCCGAAGCTTCATAGAATTCCGGCTGTTGAACAATTTCAATAATGGATGTGGCTGTTTTCACAACCTTCGACGGTTTTGACGGTGTTGTTCCCGGCGGTATTTCTTCTCCGCACCCGGCGATCAAAAGAATTGTTATTGAAACGGCAATCCATTTTAATTGTTGAAGATATTGTTTTGTTTTCACAGCGTTCCACCTTTTTTCCTGATAGCTGTTAATATTTATCCGACTTGCTGCATTTTTTTATTAAATCTTATTGAAACGTTTCGCCCAAATCACCGACAGCCAGCGCCAGCTGTGCGCGGGACTGTATCTGGTCTTTAATTGCCATATTCAGATTATTTCTGGCACGGATAACCGTCATTTCGGCATCCAGAAGTGAAACAATCGGCACCTGACCATTATCATAACGGTTGCCGACGATCCGCATTGCTTCCTCAGCCGCATCCACGGCCAATTCCGACGCCTGAATCCGCTTTTCCGCACTTTGCAGCTTATAATAAGCCTCCCGGGTTTCCAGCCGTATTTTTTGATTCATGGCGCGCAAATTCGCGTTGATTTCATTGTGAAGGTACAACGATTCCCGTTCCCGGGCCGAAATACCATCTCCGGAAAAAAGATTCAAAGTCACATTTGCGCCCACGGTGTAGTTATTTGCCGTCTCTTCAAAATCCCCGGTATTTAATTCGTAACTGCCGGTTAGATTGACGGACGGCCAGTGGGCGGACCGGGATTTTTTTATTTCCGTCCGGGCGGTTTGTTCGTAAAATTTTATCTGTTTAAGATCGGGGCGTCCGGCCAGGGCCATGTCAATCCACTCCGCCAATTCCTTTGCCGGAATTTCTTTTTGTACCAGAGCGGTAACCGGCAGCACGTCACAAATCGTTTCTTCACCCATCACCGCACTCAATGCCGCCTGGGCAATCAGATATTGACTGTTGGCCTCAACCTGTTGCTGCTCCAGTTCCGAAATGTGAACCCGGGCGCGAAGCAGATCGCTTTTGACTGTCAGGCCGCTGTTGTATCGATTTTCAATCAGACGCAGGTGCACCTTTGCTGTTTGTAACGCCTGATCAACTACGGCAACACTTTCTCCTGCAAACACCAGGTCCGTATAGGCTGCCACTGTTTGTAAAATAATTTCCTGGCGGGTCCGGTCAAACCCGGCGGCGAATGCCTGGTGCGACATTTCCGCCTGCTGACTGCCGAACCAGGTCTGCCCGCTGTCAAACAGCGGCCAGGTCATCCACAGCATAGTGTTGAAATTGTCTATGGATTCCGGATCATTGAGTCTGGCCGGATCAAAATCCTTTTGCGCAATAATCCCCTGGTTGAGCTTCATGCCGAACGCCCACATGGGATTTGTGGTCAGCTGGTAGGCCTCTGAAATATAAACTTTGGGATAAAAACTGGATTTCGCCTGGGTAATCCGTTCGGCCGATGCTGCCACTCTGGACTGGGCGGCATCCAGCAGGGGATTTTTTTTCAGGGCGCTTTTGATCGCATCATGAAGGGAAAGGGGAGAGCCCGGCTCTTCTGTCTGACCTGAGAAAGCTGTTTCAATTAAAATAACCGGTTGAAAAATTGCCATTATGACAACCAGAATGATGATACTTCTCCGTTTAACACTTTTCATATTAACACTTTTCATATTCCAAACCTTTATATTCGATGAAATATTTCTTTTTTTCCAAACTTGATGAATTCATAAAAATTAATAGTAACCACGAAAATCACAGAAATAAGCATTTTAAAATAAAATATTTTCTCTATGGTAAAAATAGGGACTTTTTGCATAACTTTTCTACAGTTAGTGCCTAAAGAAACTGACTTTATTGAAAAGATTATTTCAATATGTTTATAACAATGCATACAAGAATTGTATTTGAAAGTATGGTTGAGCAAATATAAATTCTATAATATATTCAAAATTCGAAATCAAGGTTGCTTTCTGATACTTTACTGATTTTAAGCGGAGTTTTTGTGAAAATTCATGTAACAACCGTATGGATATGTATTCTGCTCTTTTGGAGTTTAAACACGCCCGTGATTGCCAGCGATCACCCTCCTAATCCGGATAATTTATATACTCAAAAAGCGATCAATCAAGCGACCGGGGCGGATAATGGAAATAAAAAACAAACGGATCAAACACTGGATTCCATGTTTTCCCTGTATCAGCCTTACCTGAAAAACATTTCCGCCTATGAGCCGATCTACTTTCTGGTAGGCACCGATCCTTCGAAAAGCAGGTTTCAATTTAGTTTCAAATACCGATTTTTAAATCCGGGATTTTCGGTTGTCAAAGAATATCACTGGATTCAGGGGTTTCATCTGGCCTACACCCAGACGTCGTTCTGGGATCTTAAGACGCGATCTCAGCCATTTAAGGATACCAGCTATAAACCGGAACTGTTTTTCCTGACTCAGAACCTTTTAAAAAAAGATTTCGGCTTTGGAAAAATATTTTTCCAGACCGGATATCAGCATGAGTCCAACGGCCGGGGAGAGGACCTTTCCCGGAGCACCAACTATCTGTATTTAAAGCCCGTCGTTATTTTTTATGATAAAAACAGCTCTTTCGGACTTCAGATCTCCCCAAAGGTCTGGACCTATGTTGGAAATAACAATGAAACCAATCCGGATTTAAGTGATTATCGTGGGTATTTTGATCTTGAAATGAAAGCCGGGATGGCGAGCAGCTTTGTTTTCGAATCACACTTTCAAAGTGCCAAAAAAGGAAATTCCATTCGGCTGGATTTATCTTATCCGCTGAATAACTTGTTTGAAAATATCGATCTGTATTTTCAGGTTCAATACCTAAACGCACTGGCCGAAAGCCTGATCGATTACAGGCAACGCACCCGGGCGTTTCGCCTGGGGTTTTCCGTTGTACGATAAACAAAACCCGTATGTCTCAAAAAATTCGGGCGACCCACAATTGTGATCCCTTCTGAAATCAACCAAAAAAGTTAATTTTTTTTCAAAACCGTCGGCGTAACAGAAGCCATTGCCCAGTTGACTGCCGCACTGCACGAAAAAAACGATTTTCGGAATAGAAACACCCGGCAAAAAGCACAGTCTGGATGTACCCGAAAAAACGGTTTATTTTGTTGAGTACCCGCTAAAAGGAAAAAGCCGGTTTCCACCCGCCAAACTGATGTATCACCCTGCCTCAATCAACACTACATATCCTTAAAATAATTATATATTCAATATTAGTTAAAATTCTAATTGTCTCGTATTGACACCATCCGTAACATATAACGGATCTTCCTCCCAATAGTTTTACCAGGTCTGGTTTGGCAACTTTGAGTCTTTCCAAAGGAGAAGCCTTTCCTTTTCTCCAATGATTTGCCACTATTTCTATTGCTGACACAAAAAATAACCATGAAAAAGCTGGTTGTGATTCCGAAATCCAAAGAGCGTCTTGATAAAGCCTTGCTGATTTAACAAGTGCAATAGCATCACCAGGTGAAAGATTACCATAATGCCTCATTGCTGTCCGGTTAACTTATGAAAAATATCAATATGTTAAAAATATAAACCCCGGTCAAGTTGCAATTTTGGAAAATAGTTTTTCTATTTATTTTACAGCGATTGTTTTATTTTTGATTTTTTAATC
>JAJRPH010000251.1 GCA_024280875.1 Deltaproteobacteria bacterium
CCGTCTGGATCAGTATACTGGTAAAACTCGGCAATAACCGGTGCTGATACAAACAACAACAGCATTACTGTTAATAAAACAAATTTGGTCATCAGGTCCATTTAAATTCTCCTCTTTGCAAGTGGATCAAGAGCCTTTACATCCGTGCTTATGATTACAGCGGGGCGAAGGTGTAACCCGGGAACCTTGTTGGTTATCCTTTTCTAGGGGGCCGGGGCGTCTTCAGGCGCCGGCATTCAACGACCTCTCCTTTTTTATTCAAACGGATACCGACAAGTGTTCCAGTACTGATATTCGGCTTTCTGAAACCAGGTGCGAAATAAATAGTATGATCACTGTAAACCAGCCATTTATCCCCCACAAAATCCAGTGTTACTATGATATCAAAGTATGATTCCGCAATGTTTGTATAATCAATATTGTCTGAGTCAAACTTCGGCACGGGATTGATCTTGATAATACTGTCGACCGAAGACGCATCCTTCTCCCCGGCAGCAACATTTCCAACAAAAAATATCATCAACAGGGTCAGCATAATCAAGCCATAGCATAACTTGCTGCAAATATGGTGTTCAGACATATCATTCTCCTTTGATCTGTTTTATTTACATTTTGTCCGATTTAGCAAGCATCCCTGCTCCTAGATCAGTCAATGATTCTCCAGTAACTTCGGCCCGGCGGATCCGGCGGAACGAGAATGTCATTGATGTTGCCAAAAGCATCCGGCATATAATACCGGTCTTCAATCTGGATGGGTTCAAAAACAATATCACTGAGCTTCTGGCCGGTCTTACCTGGATCATCATTCTCATCAATGATATTGTCACCATTGGTATCAAATTGTGGTGAATCCGTCCGGCCGCCGGAACAGGCGTCAATCTGGTAAAGAACTGAACTACCGCCGGAAGAGCAAGGCGAATTAGACGGAATGGTACCGATCATGACCGCAACTCCCTCACGCAAGAATGGATCACGGATATTCCGTTCACCCTCGGTAGGCAGATTGAAATACCATCCCAGGTGACTTCCTGTATCTAAACGCGGATTATAATAGGTAATATCATTTCCAGTTAAAGACACCCATCCTGCAGTTGAGGAGGAAACGCTTTGCTGCAGGAGTGTAGCAGCCTGCCCGGTATCACTCAGATTGGGATTTTCCGATATATTAGAGAGAAATCGGTCCGTATTAAATATTCCCAGATACATTTTTTCGGAAAATTCAACGGATTCTTTGTCTTCCCAGAGTTCCTGCCAGTCCCATACACCGTAAAAAGACTGGGTCCGGGTATCATCAAAATCACTTGAATTCAAGTATTGACCGGTTCCGAAAATAACCACATATCCCTCACCGTCCTGGCACGCCGACATCACTTCAGGTACTGTGGTGATCGGCTGTACCTGACCGTTTCCATTTCTCACCGTGATCAAAGGCTTATCCACAACACCGTTATTAAATGCGATTTTCCAGTCATCTATTGCTTCTCCCCTTAAATCAAACTTCCACAGGTTTCCCAGCAGGTCCCCGGCAAATGCATAATCAACATTTCCATCAACATCAACATCAACAACAGCAGGTGTGCTGAGACCGTTGCAGCCCTCCACTTGGGTATCAAATTTACGAATCACCATTCCGGTGGATGCATCAAGCACATAAAGAATCGCACTCTGGTTGACGCTGTCATATCCATTGCCGAAAATCACCACCCAGCCGGCAGCTTGTGTTTTTACGATAAACGCCCGGCTGAAGCTGTATCCCATATCATTATCCTGTGTTGTCGGATATTCCCATTTCACATCGCTGGCATCCATGGTTACCGGATTAGAGACATCCATGCAGAAATATCCCTTACCGCCCTTGCGCAATCCGCTGACCAGGAGTGACACACTGCCCAGGTTGGCGACATAGGGAGTGTTGTCAACAAAATATTTGTGTGAATAGGTCGTCTCTGCAAGATCTTTTAAATGATCAAAGACCAGGTTCGGCACATAGGCAAACATCTCATCTCCCGTCATTGCATTAAACGCATGAAGCATACCGTCATTAGCACCGATAAACAAAGCCCCCCTGTAATAAACTGGTGCAGAATGAACAATATCGCCCAGCTTGCTGTTTCTAACCCGAAACGGTCCGCCATGGGCATAATCATTTGAAGTATCCCCCCGGATAAACCTGCTCAGTTGTTCTGATGTTGCTGGATCAGTATCCAGGGCTGTCCGCTGGCCTTCTGTCAGTTGGGAATAATCAAACATGACGCCGCTGGAGCCGTTGAAAGTAAATATGGTCCTTTCATGCCATGGTGTCAAATCAAGCTGATGATTAGCAGACCATAATGCCTCGCCCACGTCTCCAGTCTTGACATTGACCGGCAGCGCCGTCACATCACCGAACCAGTTATCCGTATTATAAGTTCCCTGATAAATCGTGGAGCCGATCTGCCGCCGAATCGAGTTGGTAGCAAGCGCGGCGGCCGATCCGAGCCGGCTTAGAATATCCTGCTTAAGTTCATTCAGCGCGTCGACCAGTTCTTCAGGACTGTTGGCGCTGACGTATTTTCCCCTGCCGTTCACTGCAGCATGATACATGTCGTCAATTTTCTGGGCATCACCGCTTATGGCGGGCCAGGTCGGACAGGTACCCTGCGGACAATCCGGAGTCAGGGTCCGGTCGAGGGTGCCTTCAACACCAAAGGAAAGCGTATAGGTCACCATGTGCTGATGATCGGCCGGGTCCTGAGTACTGACCGGCACGTCATTTGTCAGGTTGGTCTTTAAATCGTTTTCATAAAAATACATGGCAATATCTGCCAGGGTCGAGGAAGAAGAGTCCGCAAACGGAGGGCCATCAAAATCCGTGTCATTGTCGCCGTCTTCATTGCCGAAACCGCTCACTGATCCGTTATAATAGCCATCCGTCATGGCAATGCAGAATACCTGCTCGCAGGTGCCGCCCTTATCGGCAATAAAAAACGGATAGGAATCGGTATTGGTATTCATGGGCAAAGGAGACGGATACAGGCCAGTGCCCATATTTTCACCCTTAAAATATAAACCCACGGATTTGAGGCCGTTGCGCAACGGTGTGGAACCATTTGAATTATAGGCATAGAGTGTATTCAAAAGTGCCGCGGTCTGGTCATAGGTCACGCCTCCCAGTGTCACGCGCACCGGCAGGGCATATTGTTTCAGGCCGCCGTTGACGGACATAAAACCGATATATACCCCCTGCATGGAATTAATGACGTTGGCGACGGCGTTTTTGGCGGTCAGTTCCCTGCGGCGATAAAAAGAATACCAGTTAGCGAAATTCTGACGTTCTTCCGCATAGGTCCGGTTAGTCACCAGATTGGAGGCCGTTGCCTCCCCAATCGTCATCAGTTCCAGTTCCCCGTCTTCTACTTTATCATCTGAATCTTTATCCGTAAACCGGTAATATTCAAACGCACCGCTGGAGGCATCGCCATTTAAATTGACCAGGAACGTACTACCGTTATTCTGGACATAGTAGTGGGAACGATTGATGTCAATATCCCCGTTCACAATGGGAACCGCCGGCACAAAGGCCACCGCATCCGCGGATACGCTGTCCCAGCTGGTACTGTCCACATAATGTTCCAGGTAGACCGTCCCGACACCTGAAGCAAACGTCTGGTCAGCTGCCAGCAGCACCCACGTGCTTCCGTCTACCCGCTGGGATACAGAATAGGTGATGCCGTTAATCACATAGTGCACATTATCGGAACGGTAACTGCGTGCCTCATAATTGACCAGCACATGATATTTTACGGCCGGATCCAGGTTGTTGGCCGTCCACCGGGCCCAGTAACTTCCGGTATCAGCAGAATAAAGATAATTGTCCCCGATTTGGTTGCCGGTGGTATACTCGCTCCAGTTGGTACTGGCTTCAAATAACACATCACCAGCAGGTGGTATTTCAATAGGAATCAGCATGGCTGCGTCAGCACAGCACCGGTCCTTGGATGTGGAGCGGCAATCATGTCTTAATTCAATCCGCGCATTACCGTCAAAACTGAGGTTTTCACCCAGCAGCACCCATTTGCCGCCGTTGTTGCGCTGATTAATATACTTCTGGGCGACCTGGTTCCCGTTTTGATCATATGCCAGGTAATGGACGTCTGTTGCACGGTTGTTAGAATCAACATACCAGACATAGGCATTATAATTACCTGCACTCAGGCCGGAAAAATCCCATCTGGCCCTGTATGAGCCCTTAGTACTGGAGTACAGGTAATTTGACCCGTAATCTTTGCTTGAGGTCCATGGTTTCCAATTGCCGCCGCTCCAGTCAGATTCAGAAAAACCCGGATCAAGGTTATCCATGATGATAGGGTCTCCTTGCACAGGTGGCGGCGGGGTATTTTCATTATCCACAATGACCACACCGTCATCACTTATATCCCAGGAGGCAGCAGCATCGCCGGCAAACTGATGATAAATATGGCTCAAGTCCAGGGTACTGCCGCTGTTGACCGGGTTGGACCGGGGATCATCCGGATCCGCATTGGTCTTAGTGGGCCATGGCGTATAAATTGATCCCGGATTGTAATACAAACTGTTGTAACCGGACCATTGGGATTTCCACCGCATTTTATTGGTGACGCTGTCTTCAAGATTATCGTCATAGGGATCGCTGGTATAATTGTCATCACCAGGATCTGAAAAAATATATTCATACCCGCTGAAAACGCCGGAGGATTCGGGCGGCGGGCACATGGCGGACCAATCCATGCTTCCGGAGTCGTCAATTAAAAACATAACAATTCCGGGAGCGGACTGTTCCTGGGTATCAAGCGGTACATCCGCTAAATCAATACATCCGGCATGCAGAACGGATACGCCGGCCAGCACCAGGAAAATGACGCCTGTAAACCGGAAAAGTCTATTAAGGACATGTCTTGATAATAATAAAAATGAAAATTTCATATACGACCTGCCTTTCATCCCTCATGAGTCATTTCATCATCTTGACGGTTACTTAGGTATTATTGAGAAATTAACCAGTAATTAACCAGTGAAATATTAAAATTAATTTTCTAAATCTTTTTTTCCACGCCGATCTGTATCCGGGTCACGCCGTAACGGTCGGAAACATATTCCCCCAGAATTCTGCCGGTCCGCCGGGTCGGCTGGGTGGCTTTTAAACTATATCCAGGAGCGGCATCCCACCCAACAAAGGCATATCTTAGCCTCCCCGCGGCAGCTTCTCTGCGTCCGTTTATAATGTCTAGGGCTCCACTGGTAACTGCATTCGGAATAGCCGAGTTCGTAGCATCCATGATCTGCCCGACAACCGTACCACCGTACCAGAGCCCGTCATTAACCGACCAAAGTTCCTTGCTGTGGATCCAGTTTACCGTTGTTGTACTCGGGAGGAGGTCATCCGGCGTAAAACCGTCCGGGCTGAGGCCGGTGACCGGATCCAGAACATCCATATCAATGATAACCTGAAGCGCTTCCAGCACAGCAGTGTCAACGACCTGAATATTCTGCTTCTGAACCGCCATGTTGCGCACAATAAATGATTCAGTAATGGTTGAATTAATCGAACTGATTCCGATAATGGAAAGTATTGCAAGAATCAGTATCGTATATATAATAAGCGACCCTTTCTGGTTATCTATTGTAGATATTTTATTGTTCATTTTAAAAGACCTCGTAAACTTTAAAGATTCTGCCGAAATAAATATTGGCCATATATTTACTATCAGTTATGTATCAGTGGACCAAACCTTGGCCACGTCAAGCTGGGCCAGGATGTCAGTAGCATCCGTATCCGTGGTCACCCAGACCGTAATGGTTTTGGAGCGTGTTAATGTTTGCCCGGCTATATAGATATTCACAGGATATGCAGCCAGCGGCACATCATCATTTATTGTCCAGTTAACGGTATAATTACCAGTCCAGTCACCGTTATCAGTATGATTACCGGCTGCCAGATCCGGCATGACATCATAATTATCCGTCGTGCCGTCACCATCATCATCGACATTATTACCATCCGCGTAAAAAGGCAGGGACATCAGCTTCTCTGTCTGGGTTTCCGCCAGCATCAATGCTTCGGTGATCCGGCGTGAACTATTGGTACTATTGAGCGCATTGATTTGCATGGCGCCGACTGCCATAAACCCAATGGCAAAAATAGCTACCGCGATAATTACTTCTATGAATGTGAACCCCCGGTTGTCCATTTTATTGAGATTATGCGCTTTTGCGTTCACGTCAAAAACTCCTTTGCAGCCAATATTTCTGTTTAATTACGAATAGCAACCGATGAAGTAAAACTCAGGCGACGGAAATCATCATTTTGAGCCGGCAGAATAACAGCTCTCTGTTGATTCCTGTAAACCGTATTGTCTGTATACGTTCGTAATAATCCGCGTATCTCCTGCCCTCCCCTTGCAACAAGGGTCACCTCAATATATTCGATATTATTTAGATTCGCTGCCGCCACCGGCGATGCCAGTATATCCGGATCACCATCAGCATCTGCCGGGGTATTGGTGTTATCCGGCGCCAGGTACACAAAATTCAACGCATCAATATTTAAGGCAATAGGCTGCAGTGCGCCACCACCGGTCGCCCTGCCAAGATTACAGGGCGTTCCGTCTGCAATCCCGTTTCCATCCGCGTCATTTGTTAAGGCATATCTGATAATTTCATTGGGATCATTCGTGTCTCCATCTGATTCACCAAAGGTGCTGCCAGTAATATCCATAGAAAAATTCAGGTTTGCATTGCCGGCAGTTATAAATCCGGAATTAGCATTCTGAGTGGGATCACATTTAGCCATGCGAATTTCATCTGCCATTCTTTGAAGCGCTGCCCGTGCTCCCTGGGTCATCTCAAGAGAAGTATCCTGAGATATCTGCCCCGTGACCTGTGCTAAAAAAACAGATGCAACAGCTGCCATGGCCATTCCGGAAATGGCCATGGCGATCATTAATTCTATCAGCGTAAATCCGTTTTTGATAACTGGTTTTATCATTGCCTGTCCTTTATTTTGGTCTTTATTACACCCAAAAGTATGTTTTTATTGAATTCGTGAATTTCCGGTGATGTTTACAATAATACTTCTTGAATCGCCTTTCTGATTGGTAAAAATAACACTGCCGATACCACTTGACGGCAATCCCCTGTTGTTATAGCTCAGTACGCTGTTTCCGCCAAAATTGGCAGACAGTATAATTCCGGGTCGTAAATTCGTCGTCACGACTTTGACTGTGCCTGTGCTGCGATTACTATGAGAAGATATAATTCTTTTAGCCCCGGAATCAAATGTAATCGTTACAGTAGAATTTTCTTTTATAGCGCTCTGTCTTGCTCCCTGGATAATTGACTGAACTTCCCGCGCCATGCTGTTAAGTTGATGATTATCTCGCCAGCTGACTATATTCGGGATGGAAATTCCTGCAAGTATACCAATAATTGCAATAACAATCATCAATTCCATAATGGTAAACCCGGCATTGTCTTTCATTCGATAGACCTCCTATTTCGTGTCTGACAAATATTGATACAATTTTTATGCCAGATTCTCAAATTATTGTCCGAAAAAATTATTATTTCCTGGAATCGGATTAACAATCCAGAATTAATATAAATTTTAACAAAGGGGGTATCCACTTTTAACAAAATTGATTTTATATCGCATGAGAATAACTGAAAATTTTCTTCAAAAACAAATAAATAAAAAGCCCTGCTATTAAAAAATTTAATAGCAGGACTTAAGTTATGTTATATTGAATGAATGGAAATTATTTAATACAGCCGTAGAAGGACGCAGATTTTTTGATTATTATTCAAATCTAACAAAGGGGACGTTGGAATGAGGTAAAAAAATAGGCACAGTGGACTGCTCAAGAATGTATAGCTGATCAAAATATCCATGACTTGAAATCCATTGACAGGAGTATAGTTTTCCTTCAAATATAAATAATTACACATGTGAAGGAAAACTATTTCCAGTCCTTAACCATAATTCAGCATTTTAGTTTCTTATCTCTGATTTTTGTGTTTTTTTAGCAAAAGAATTATGTTTTTTATTCATATTCAGTTCTGGCTTGTCCAGGTTGGGAAACAACAATGGAACCTTTTGAAATATCAAATGAACAAAGACGGATTTTTATTAATACCGCTCAACTTCACGAAGCTTATATGGATGCATTCACCAAAAAACTCGCCTTCCGGGGGGGAATGCATTGGAAAAAATCCAAAAACAAAGAATATTTATTTCGCACAATAGATCGACATGGAAATGGCAAAAGCATCGGCCCCAGGTCCCCGAAAACAGAAATAATTTATCAGGAATTCCACATCAAAAAAAAAGAACTCGGTGCGAACCTCCAAAATCTTAGGGAAAAACTGAAAGAACAAGCCCGTTTAACCAAAGCCGTCAAAATCGTGCGTGTCCCAAGACTGACAAACTCGTAAAAAGTCAGATTCCGATGGCAAAGAAAAAAGCTCCACCAAATCTTATAATTGGCGAGGCGCGCAAATCATGAGTAATGATTAGTACTTAGCGTACCATGAAGAAACGAAGGATGAAGCGCAACAAAGAATTTGGACTTTTTACGAAGCCATCAAGACTGGTAACCGCCATCCTCAGACTTCTCGAACAACGTCAATTGCTGGGTCGCAATCTGAAGGTGATTGGAACCAATGCCTTATTCGCATACGAAGCTATAGCAGGTATTTTTTTTAAA
>JAJRPH010000252.1 GCA_024280875.1 Deltaproteobacteria bacterium
CATGATGGCCGATTCCGGTGCGCGAGGCAGCAAGGATCAGATGCGTCAGCTCGCAGGGATGCGCGGTTTGATGGCAAAACCCTCCGGCGAAATTATAGAGACTCCGATTACGGCGAATTTCCGGGAAGGACTCTCCGTACTACAGTATTTTATTTCCACGCATGGTGCGCGTAAGGGACTTGCCGATACAGCTTTGAAAACAGCCAATTCAGGTTATCTGACACGGCGTCTTGCAGATGTCGCTCAGGATTGTTCAGCAGCTGAATATGATTGCGGCACCCGGATGGGGATAGTTGTGGAAGCTTTGCTGGAAGGGGGCGAGGTGATTCAGCCCTTAGCAGAAAGGGTCCTGGGTCGAATTACCTTAGAGGATGTCCTGGATCCTTTTACCGACGAAGTGTTAATCAAATCCGGTGAAGAGATTGATGAAGCAGGGATCCAAAAACTTGATCAAGCCGGTGTGACAGGTGTCAAAATTCGTTCTGTATTAACCTGTACGACAAAAATAGGGGTTTGTGCGAAATGTTACGGCCGGGACCTGGCTCACGGCGGGCCGGTTGAAATCGGTCAGCCCGTCGGCATTATGGCAGCACAATCCATCGGTGAACCGGGTACTCAGTTGACAATGAGAACCTTCCATATCGGTGGTACTGCCAGTCGTCGTGTTGAGCAGGCGGATATCAAGGCCCGTATGACCGGTACTGTAAAATTCGGTTCGCTGAATATCGTTGAAAATACGGAAAAACGAACAATTGTGATGAACCGCCGCGGCGGAGAATTTTCCATTGTTTCAGATTCCGGTCGAGAACTGGAACGGTTCCCAATTATTTACGGTGCCGAAGTCATGGTCAAAGATGGTGATAAAGTTGTTCAAGGGGATTTGCTGGCTTCATGGGATACTTTTTCAACGCCGATTATTACAGCTGTATCCGGTAAAGTGAAGTTTGGGGATCTGGTGATCGGCAAGGGGCTTAAGGAAAAAGTTGACCCGGTGACCGGAAAATCAAGCCTGACAGTCGTCGATTCCAAGGGGTTGGAAGCTGCCCGTCCGAGAATATCAATAAAAGGCGATGACGGGAAAACAGTGGTACTGCCCGGTTCGGGAACTGCCCGATATTCATTGCCGGTGGACACTATTTTAATGGTTGAAGAAAATGACTATGTGTCAGCGGGTGATATTATCGGTAAGCTGCCAAGGGAAACGACCAAAACTAAGGATATTACCGGTGGTCTGCCCCGTGTAGCGGAACTTTTTGAGGTCAGAAAACCAAAGGAAACGGCTGTATTAAGTGAAATAGACGGGTATGTTTCCATTGGTAAAACATCGACCAAGGGGAAACAGAAAGTCACCGTTACCCCTGTGGATGCAGGTGAGAAAAAAGAGTATCTTATTCCGCGCGGAAGACATATCGGTGTTTATGACGGTGATTACGTAAAGGCCGGTGAGCAACTGACCGGCGGCAGTCCCAATCCTCAGGATATTTTAAATATCAAAGGTGATATCGCTCTGGCACGTTACCTGTTAAATGGTGTCCAGGAAGTGTATCGTCTTCAGGGGGTGCGGATTAATGATAAGCATATCGAGATCATTATCCGTCAGATGATGCGGCGTGTTAAAATTAAAACCATCGGAGATTCAGAATTTATTCCGGAAGAACAAGTGGATAAAAATAGATTTGAGGCCGTTAACCGGGAGATCATTGAAAAGGGCGGACAGCCGGCGTCCGGTGAACCGTTAATTTTGGGTATTACCAAGGCCTCGCTGTCAACGGATAGTTTTATTTCAGCTGCGTCCTTCCAGGAAACCACCAAGGTACTTACTGATGCCAGTATTGCAGGCGCCTATGATTCATTAAATGGGTTAAAGGAGAATGTGATCATGGGCCGGTTGATTCCTGCCGGAACCGGAAGGGATGAATACCGCCTACCGGAGATTGATGTTGAAAGTTGATGATCGATTAATAGGCGAGATGCAAATGAGAATATTTCGGGGTATGGGGTTATAATTTTGGCGGTTATAGAAAATGCAAAGCATGATGATAAAATGCTTGACATGGAGTTAGTTTAAAGTTAAAAATTATAATTTTTTAATTCATAATAAAATTGATTTTTAAGGGTTAAGAACGATGCCGACAATTAATCAACTGGTTCGAAAAGGCCGAAAACGGATCGTGAAAAAGAAAAGCGCCAGAGCGCTTCAGGGTTCACCGCAAAAACGAGGTGTTTGTGTGCGTGTTTATACGGCAACACCTAAAAAACCGAATTCCGCTTTACGTAAAGTTGCAAGGGTCCGGTTGACAACCGGTACGGAAGTTTCTGCGTATATCCCCGGGATCGGGCATAATCTACAGGAGCATTCTGTAGTCCTGGTGCGTGGGGGCAGGGTAAAAGATTTACCTGGTGTTCGATATCATGTGGTTAGAGGTGTTCTTGATACCCTTGGTGTTTCCGACCGAAGGCAGTCAAGGTCAAAGTACGGTTCCAAACGTCCCAAATAGTTTGTGGGCTATTTGAAAAAATAATATTGAGTCAAGGATATGGTGTAGTCGATGCCAAGACGTAGGGAAGTCCCAGAAAGAAAAGTTTTGCCGGATTCAAAATATAACAGTGAGCTGGTTTCACGGTTTGTAAATTGTATTATGCGTGACGGGAAAAAGAGTATTGCGCTCTCTATTATATATGATGCGTTTGACATTATCGAAAAGAGAACCAAAGAGCCGCCGGTGAAGATATTTGAAAAGGCGATGAATAATGTTAGACCCCAGGTTGAAGTAAAATCCCGCCGAGTTGGTGGATCAACTTATCAGATTCCCACGGAAATCAGGCCGAAACGTAAAGTCGCATTAACGATTCGCTGGATTTTGAGTTTTGCTGCAAAGCGATCGGAAAAGAGCATGTCCAGAAAACTCGCCGGAGAACTGATGGATGCAGCCGAAGAGAGGG
>JAJRPH010000253.1 GCA_024280875.1 Deltaproteobacteria bacterium
AAAGTCCAAATTCTGTGTTGCGCTGCATCCTTCGCGGCTTCATGGTACGCTAAGTACAAATCATTACTCAGGATTTGCGCGCCTTGAATTTGGAGCTTTTATACTTTGCCGTCGAAATCTGACTTTTTACGAGACTATCAAATGTAACAACAAAAATAAATATGGACATCCTAATATCGCCACCAGGCCGAAACGTAAAGGAAAGAAACAACTGTCTGATTAAAAATCTTATCCTCCTCCCTGAAAAAGAAACAGCTGTTAAAAAAAATGAATCTTTCTAATGCGCCGCCATTCGAGAATTTAATAAGTTATTGAGTTATTTAAAGACGTCCCCTGTTTCATGGCGCCGGGTAATAAACCCGGCCTACCTCATAAAAATCATTTATTGTTACAGTAGTGCCAAGCGACGTCAATTTGCTTTTTACGTAGCCGTCATCATTATTTCCCGCAGCATTTCTTATATTTCTTCCCGCTGCCGCACGGGCATGGATCATTTCTGCCGACTTTATTTTTATCGCGAACCACCGGTGTCTTCTTCACGTCGGAGTCACTGTGGGAAAAGCTCATTTCCTGCTCTTTGGGCTTTGACAATTCTTCAACCGCACTGGGTTCGGCAATCTGAATTCGAAACAGGATTGTAATAGTTTCCTCCCGGATACGGGAAACCATCTCCTGAAACATTTCAAATGCCTCTTTTTTATAAATCATCAGCGGGTCCTGCTGGGCATAGCTCCTAAGTCCGATGCCTTCCTTTAAATGGTCCATGGACAGCAGGTGATCTTTCCAAAGGTTGTCCATGGTCTGCAACATAATAATGCGTTCTATATTGCGAAAATCCAGAGCACCGATCCTGGCCTCTTTTTGATTGTAAATTGATATGGCCATGTCAAAAATCATCTGTGACAATTTTTCCCTGGTCATATCATTTAGGACGGATTCATCAGTTTTATCTATGTTTAGCCTGAAATTAAACTGTTTAAACACCGCATCTGTAATCCCTTTCAAATCCCAATCCTGAGGCGGCATTTTTTCGTCCGCACGCATTGAAACGATCTCTTCGGAAAAATCACTGATCATATCATCAATCACCGGCCGGAGGCTTTCATTGGTGATGGCCTGGCGTCGCTGCTGATAGATAACTTCCCGTTGCTGATTCATTACATCGTCATATTCGAGCAGTTGTTTACGAATATCGAAATTATGCCCTTCCACCTTGCTCTGGGCATTTTCAATGGCGCGGGAAATCATCTTGTGTTCAATGGGTTCACCTTCCTGCATGCCCAGACGGCTCATAATCCCTGAGATACGCTCACCTCCGAAAATTCGAAGCAAATCATCTTCAAGTGCCAGATAAAATCGCGAAGAACCCGGGTCTCCCTGACGTCCGGAACGCCCCCGGAGCTGGTTATCGATCCGCCGGCTTTCATGGCGTTCGGTCCCGATGATGTGAAGACCACCCAAATCCGTTACCCCTTCACCCAGCACGATATCCGTACCACGCCCTGCCATGTTGGTTGAAATAGTTACTGCGTTCTTTTGTCCGGCATTAGCAATAATTTCCGCTTCACCGGCATGATTTTTAGCATTCAATACATTATGCTGCACACCTCTTTTCTTTAGCTTACGGCTCACATCCTCCGACACATCAATATTCACCGTACCCACCAGCACCGGCTGTCCTGTTTTATGAAGTTCAACTATCTCATCTAAAACCGCTTCAAATTTTTCCCTTCGGGTGCGATAAATAACATCCGGAAAATCATCACGGATCATGGGTTGGTTGGTGGGAACAACCACCACGTTCAGCCCGTAAATTTTCTTAAATTCGGCTGCTTCTGTGTCTGCGGTACCTGTCATTCCACTAAGCTTATCGTACATCCGGAAATAATTCTGAAATGTAATGGTGGCAAGCGTCTGGTTTTCATTTGCAATTTTTACTTTTTCTTTTGCTTCCAGCGCCTGATGGAGTCCTTCACTGTAGCGCCGGCCTGGCATCAACCGTCCGGTGAACTCGTCAACAATAATGACTTCCCCGTCCTTGACAATATAATCCACGTCACGGGTAAAAATAACATGGGCTTTGAGTGCCTGATTAACATGGTGAAGCACGTCAATATTTTTCGTATCATAAAGGTTGTCCACATTTAACATCTTTTCAGCATAAGCCACCCCTTCTTCCGTGAGTGAGGAGGCTTTCGACTTTTCATCAACAGTATAGTGCTCTTCCGGTTTAAAATGCGGGATAATATTGTTGACATCATAATACAGGTGGGTCGATTTTTCCGCAGGCCCGGAAATAATCAGCGGTGTACGGGCTTCATCAATGAGGATACTGTCCACCTCATCGACAATGGCAAAATGAAGATCCCGCTGGACAAGGGCTTCTTTATCAAACTTCATATTGTCCCGAAGATAGTCAAATCCGAACTCATTGTTTGTGCCATATGTAATATCCATATTATAGGCAGCTTTACGCTGTGAATCATCCATACCGTGAAGGATGGCACCCACCGTCAAACCCAAAAATGTAAAGACTTTTCCCATCCACGCAGCATCACGCCTGGCCAGGTAATCATTAACCGTAATCACGTGAACCCCTTTGCCTGTTAATGAATTCAAGTATGCGGCCAAAGGCGCAACAAGGGTTTTACCTTCACCGGTTTTCATTTCAGCGATGTTGCCTTCATGGAGGACGATGCCGCCCATCAGCTGAACATCAAAATGCCGCATCTGAAGTGTCCGCCAGGTTGCCTCCCGAACGGTTGCAAACGCTTCAGGGAGGAGATCATTTAATGATTCTCCAGACTGATAGCGGGATTTCAACTTTTGTGTCTGGCCTGTGAATTCTGAATCACTCAACGCCTTTATCTTGGGTTCCA
>JAJRPH010000254.1 GCA_024280875.1 Deltaproteobacteria bacterium
CGGACAAGGGTTCCATACCTGTATTTTTGACTTCAACCGTATAGAGGATTGTGCCTAATGCATCAATTGCCGGTGTGTCTGTTGTTATTTTCACAGTATAGGACAACGGGTTTCGCACCACATGGACAGATGTTGCGGTTTTTTGCGGCGGGTCGGTTTCGACAAAGTCCACTGTGACGGAGTTGTCTATGTTGCCATCGCCGTCAATGATATCTTTATGATCCAGATCGGTTCCGTTAATAATTTCCCTGGTGACCGCATAGCTGCCAGCAAAAGTCCAGGTTTCACCCACATCCAGGATCCCCGGTGTGCTTTCGTCCCCTTTTGGGTCGGACAGTGGATCCAGCAGGGGATCGGATATGCTGATGCCGGTTAAAGATAAATTTCCTGTATTTTCCACTTTGATGGTGTAATTGATCGTTGCCGGCGCATCAATCGACGGGACATCTGCCTCCATTGATACGGTATACGACGGGGTCTGCACAACATGGACAGATGTGGAGGCTTTCTGCGACTGGTTTGTTTCGGTAAAATTCACGGTGACTGTGTTATCAATGGTGCTGTTGCCGTCAATGACATTGTTCTCATTTACACCGTTACCGTCAATGACTTCCTGGGTGACCGCATAACTGCCCGTGAACATCCATGTTTCATTCACGTCCAGAACGCCTGGATTTGCCGCATCTCCCTTTGGTCCCTCAAAAACTCCCAGAAGAGGATCGGATATGCGGATATTTGTCAACGGCAGGTCTCCCGGGTTCGCCACTGTAATCGTGTAGTGGATCGTGGTCGGCGCATCAATTGATGTCACATCCGTTTTTTGGGTGACAGTGAACAAGGGCACCGGCACAGTGGTATTCGGGGTTTCCGGTAAATCGTTTGAATCCGCATTTAAAGTTTTCTGTTTGTCTGCGGAAAGGCTGTTGGCGTTGACTGCTTCAACTGCCAGTGTCGCTGCCATGACACCCATGGCACCCATGGCACCATCCATGCAGAAAAAAAAAACCGTACAAAAGATCAGCATTTGAATTAATATTTTGTTGATCATGTATTCCTGAGAGTCTATTTGTGAATGATACCGATCGAAAAAGTGACCGCATTCGAAATGTTGTCCGCCTGATTTGCGCGTTAAGGCCTTTTCGGACTGATGACCCCATTGCCCCCATTGGCGTCTATTGTCAGGTGATCAACACCGATAACAATATGAGCCTCCTGAGGAAGTTCATGGCTGATATACGCATGCCCGTATTCAGCATGTCTTGGGCAAGCCTTCAATGCCGTTGCAGTTGGCACATCAAAACGTTCTGATGCTTCGGTGACTGTCTCATTGTTTGCCCCAGCCTCGCAGAGAGTATGTATAACATCAAATTTTGTATAGTCTTTATCATCCATCATGCTTTTGCAGACCACAAGGATGACTTCCAGATTTTTCTGTTTGATTTTCGCGTTTTCTTCTTTTTCCCCAAGCTCTTCTTTTTCTGTTTTAATGAATCTTAATTCTTTAACAAGGAGTCGTAGAATCGAATCCGGGGTATAACCATATTCATCACCGCATATTTTGTCGGAATTAAAAATCGCGATAGGCGGCAGATTGTTTTGTAATGCTTCTATGATAACCTGTTCACAAGTCAGTTCGGTGTCAACCAGCGCATCGATGATACGGGTATTTCCAAATCCCTTTTCCCGTGCCTTTTCAATGACATTGGAAACCGGCACGTGATTGTTATTTACCAGGACCAGTACTGCCATTTCCAGGTCGTTTTGTTCAAAGGCCGCATCCAGCAGGGGCGCCCATGGTGAAACGCCGGAGGTTGCGAAGGCGTTTACCGGTCCAAGGCAACTGAATGTCATGGAAAATATCATTAATAAATAAAAACGCCTGAACATCTTTATACTCCTGATTTTTAAAAAAGTTTATTAAATAATTATACAACTATTTGTTTGATCAGTCAATATTTTATAAAAAATGACATTATGGTCAGTTCCCGGTTTAAAGTCTCTTTTTAAGTTTATTGCACAAAGGTGTATCTTGTTTTTTTATGATACATGTTTCTAATTGGGACACTTTTATTGACTTTAAAAGTACTTGTCAATATTAATAAACGCCAACCGAATTGTGTACCACAAATTGGTATACTTGTTGCTTTATATTGTTTGACAAATTACGGTCAGCTTTTGACAAAAAATGTTATTTATTTTTGACGTGAAAACGGACGTGTTCCGAAGTGCTTTTCAGAATTTTGAAATATGCCTGATATTATAGATGATTTATAAACCAGGGATCGTGCGCAGTATTTAATGTGTATCATATTTAATATAAAAAATGGTACATAAATTGCATATATTTACAGAAGATGTCCTTGCATAATGAATGACTGAAAACATAAAAAAGGCTCTCCAGTAGACTTTTAGGCCTGTTGGAGATTTTTATTGTCTGACGTCAGACAGTGAAGGGTATTAAATTTTTTAAAGTCCTTAATAAAAAAACTTTTTAAGTAATTTTCAGCATAATTTTATAAAATATTTGAGTAGCCCTTAAGCTGATTTCGTATAGCTAAAATTCTATAAAGTGTTTGATTATAAATAAGATAAAAAAGGTGGTTTTATGAAATCAGTATTTCATTTAAAAAAAACAGGATGTTTGGTTTTTGGTCTATTGCTCCTTCTGGTGTTGACCGGTACTCAGGCATATGGTGTGACGCCGGCCGGATATTCGGAATATTATATCCCCGGAGATGAAGAGAGCATGGATTTTATTTTAGATGAAATCAGTCCGTATGATCTGCAGGGTGATGGGGTGACACCGGATTATCGGGATTATATGCATTGTATTATTTCAGTGACCGCGTGGTCTGAAAATACCAGTCTGTATTATGATCACTGGGAAGACGGGTATGATTTTGATCCGGATGATCTGTCCACTGCGGATGAGACCTATACCTTCGGAACGGCAGGGGCCAATCGAAAATTTGAAAGCCGGGATATTCCGGCAGCTCCAAGAAATTCGGCAAATGTGTTTTATGATGGAAGAGACCGACTTTATGTGGCCGGGGGAACGGTCACCGTGACCCGGACCTCCTGGAACGACACTTCCCCGACGAATCCGCTGACTCCCGGCTCAACCATTCACAGCACCCTGCTGGCCGTGGCATGGGAGATCTACCCGGTCCGGCCCCAGTTGATCAAGTATATTCTGCCCTTTGGTGAGGATCTTGCGTTGACACCAGCCAATGGCGGACAGGACCTGCTGGATTTTGACCGGGTTTTTGCACTGATTCAGGCAACGGAAGACAACACGACGCTCCAGGTGGATTTTAATAAAGACGGAACCTTTGACAGCCTGGACTGGGACCGTGACGGAACCATAGACGGTACCTCAACCACTCTGAACAAAGGTGAGGTCTTTCTGCTGGACCGCCTAAGCATCGGGGACCAGGCCATTACGTATCCCGGCTCCATCCCTGATGCCACCGCAAACAGCAGTACTACGGATAATTTGCTGATTGCCGGGAGCGAAATCCTGGGCAGTGAAACCCTTCAGGTCCATTACGTGATCGGTGATGAAGGTTCCACCTATGAAATCCGCGGGTTAACGGCATTCCCCCGGGGGCTTTGGGATGATGAATATTATGCGCCGGTGGATGGCCCGGCCGCAGCCACTGGTGATCCGGTGGATCTTTACCTGTATAATCCTCAAAGCACAACCCTGAATATTGACTATGAGACCACTAGTGGAACTGGTACGTTTACAATTGCTTCAGAAAGCACCCGGTCGTTTCAGGAAGCTACCGGCAGTTATATGCCGGAAAATTCAGCGGTCTACCTGAAAGGCAGTGACGTGTTCTGGGGAGTTTCCACTATTGATATTGAAGCCACCGCCCATGACTGGGCTTATTCCCTGGTTCCTGCGTTGCTGCTGGAAGATGAACATTACACCGGATGGGCGCCGGGCGCGTACCCGACAAATACCACCGGTAATGAGGATGACTCCGGAATTTACCTGACCCCTGCCAGGGACAATACCACCCTGTTTATCGATTATGCCGGTGACGGATACCGGATAGCAGACGGGGATACCTCCTATACCCTGGACCGGCTGGAAACCCGGTATGTTTATGACAGTTCCGACGGGGACATGTCCAACGCCAATATTTACGCCACCGGCCCTTATTCCGCGGCCTATGGCCAGAACCCGGATACGGCCACCGCTGCTTCCCCGGCTATTGATGTGGGGTATACCACCATTCCAGGGGTGGATTTTATCGATCTGGTCCTCACTGTGGACAAGACCGCATCACCGACGGTAATTTCCACGGCATCCGGGTCCACCACCACCTTTACCCTCACCATCCAGTCCTATGATTATTCCGTGACCGGCATATCGGTAATCGATACTCTGCCGGCTAACTGGGATTATGATAATACAGTCGATACCACCACCATCACCCTTGCGGACAAGACCTCGGTGACCACGGATCCCACGGAAACCACCAATGCGGACGGGGATGAAGTCCTGACCTGGAGTTCCGCCGTTTTGGGCAGCATGGCGCCCAACCAGGAAATTACCATTGTGTTTACCGCGCACACCGCCACGGCCTTTAGCGTGGGCGATTTTTCCCGAAATGATGTCAAGGCCGTGGGCACCCGGACGGTCCAGGGAGTGACCCAGACATTTACCACCACGGATTTTACCTTTGTCGGGTATCAGAATGCCGCCAACAATTTCACCATGAGCAAGACCTCTTCCGCCACCGATCCGGTCAGTCCGGGAGACACGTTTACCTATACCGTGACGATGAACAACACCGGAACCGGCACCTTGACCGGCATTTCCATCTATGATGAATTGCCTGACGGCATCTCCTATGTGGCGTCGAGTTCCCGGGTGGCGGCGCCGGGAAATCCCATCCGGATCACGGAGTATTATATCGCGGCCGGCAGCTTC
>JAJRPH010000255.1 GCA_024280875.1 Deltaproteobacteria bacterium
GTGTTTTTGAGACGTTGTAAAACAATTTAAGGCAAAAGTCTAGATTTATTTTATTTGGTGCAATATCAAGCTATTAGCCTCTGCTTTGACACCTCGGCATTTAAATTCGAAAAAACATATCTGATCGTGCGAAATATAAGGCCCATGGTTAATTTTTTTCGGGATTTTTTGATGATTGCGGCCGTCAACGGTAAGACTTCGCAAATCAGCAAGACTGCAGCCGCATTAAACTACTGGCTTCAGAAGGAGCGATCGGATCTTCCCCTTGCAATAACGGAAATGAGTTTTGCTTCCTACAATATACCAGTAACAGCGGATGGAACTCTTCCGATAAAAATGTTCGGCAGAAAATTGAATTTTAAGGGAATCACTGAAAAAAAAATTCCCTGGCTCATATGCTATGGCGAAAATGATGACTTGGTGGAAAAAGAAACCGCGCTGGCCCCATTGGATTATGTTGAGGCCGAAGTCACGCCGTTTCCAAAAGGGCATGTGGCAATAGCCACCTCTTGGTCGCACCCGGAATCCGCATGCGCGCTGCATAAACGATTCGGGAGAAATAATTATCGCGGGCCTGTCAGATTCCATTTGGATCTGGAGGAAACGCTTGAAAAAAAGAGAGGGGGATAAAAGTGATACAGGCAGCTGAAGCTTTAAAATGGGTAAACGATGGTTATGAATACTGGCAAGATTCCGCTCAACGGTCAATCCTTTTTGGGGATGCCATGCGCAAGCGCGGGAACATTTATCTGGAGCATCTCAAGCAGCACCAGCCGCCGGTACTGTTCTTTGATCATGAAATGATTCAAGACGGCCGGACTTTTGAGCGGCCGGTCAATTATGCTTTGGTGTGTATTCTTGACCGCCGGCATGAAGAAAAATCGGATCGCCGCCAAAAAATGGAGACAAAGAAACAATCGGATGCCGACCTTAGAGATCCTGACCATCCCCGACGGCATAAGGCCTCAGTTGCAGAAGATTCACCGAAGGCCACCTCCCGTCCCATTGTAATCATTGATCCCCGGGCCGGGCACGGTCCGGGGATCGGCGGTTCCAAACAGGATTCACAGATCGGTATGGCGCTGGATGCCGGGCACCCGGTCTATTTCATGATATTTTTTACCGATCCGGTCCCGGGTCAGACGTTGGCCGATGTGCGTAATGCCCAGATAAAATTTGTAGAGAAAATACGCGAACTTCATCCCAGGTCTCCGAAACCGGCTATTATTGGTAACTGCCAGGGGGGGTGGGCCGCCGCCCTGATCGGTGCGGAAAGGCCGGACCTGGTGGGCCCCATGGTTTTTAACGGATCTCCGTTGTCCTACTGGGGCGGGATTGAAGGGGTCCATCCCATGCGGTATCTTGGCGGATTATGGGGTGGTGTCTGGATTAATTCTTTTTTAAGTGATCTGGGTAATAACAAGTTTGACGGAGCCAATCTGGTGGCCAATTTTGAAAATCTGAATCCGGCCAATACAATTTGGGAAAAACAATACAACCTGTATTCCAAAATTGATACTGAAGAAAAACGATACCTTGATTTTGAAAAGTGGTGGGGAGGGTTTTTTTCACTCTCTGGAGAAGAAATTCACACCATTGTTGACGGTCTTTTTGTGGGCAATAAACTTGAACAGGGTGAATTCGAGCTCGATGAAGGCCGCATGGTTGATCTTAAACATAATAACAATCCGGTAGTTATTTTTGCTTCTTTTGGTGACAACATCACTTCGCCCCAGCAGGCGTTTAACTGGATCATCAAAACTTACGGCACGGTTGATGAAATCAAGCGGCGCGGACAGGTGATCGTTTGTATCGAGCACGAAAAAATCGGTCACCTCGGCATCTTTGTTTCCGCCAAGATCGCCCGCAAGGAGCACAAGGAAATTATTGCCAGCTTTGATATGCTGGGCTGGATGCCGCCGGGGCTTTACCAGATGAAGATCGAAGAAGATCCACAAGAGCCCGGAGAATACAAGGTAAGTTATTTTGAGAAGCAAATGAAGGATATCATTGTATTTGACGATAGATTCGAGGATGAAAAAGCATTCTATCCCGTTCGGACGCTGTCAAGAATCATTGACAACGTTTACCGGCTGACGGTTTCTCCCTGGGTTAAACTGACCACCAATGAACTCACGGCCGAAACCCTGCGCCAGCTGCACCCCATGCGAACTCAGCGGTATCTGATTTCCGAACTGAACCCATGGCTCTTTCCGCTGGCAGTCTGTGCATCTATGATCAAAAACAACGGCAATCGGCATCCGGTGTCTGAAGATAATGTGTTTCATCAAATGGAGAAGTATGTATCCGATTTGATTGTTGATCGCTTAAACGTTTTCCGAAAAATGCGTGACAGTTTCTGGGAGATGACGTTTAAGTCTATGTACGAGACGCCGTGGATGGAAATCTTTCAGCCGTTTACTTCGCTTGAAGAAACAAAAGCCGGCGCTGCCCGTCTGGAAGGCCTGAAGCTCAAGGATGCGGAGCAATGGCGAGAGCAGATGAGCAAGGGCGACTTCCCGGAAGCCGTTATTCGAATCATGCTGGCGCTTGGCCTGGCCGACCGGAAAATCGGTCGCAAAGGCTATGAATTGATGACACGGCTTATTGAAGAAAATAAAGAATTTAAGGATACCCATATCAGGGACCTGAAGCAGATGGTGCACACACAAGCCCGAATTCTGCAGACGGATACGGACCTGGCCATTAAAATCTTGCCGCAGCTTCTTTCAACCAAAAAAAAGCGTCAAAAAGCATTGTCTGTCATTAAAAAAGCCATAAAGCTTACCGGGCGAGATCCCAAACCGTCAGAAGCGGAGGTTCTGAATAAGATTAAAACTGTTCTCGAGGGATAGGTGCTTGGATAATAGATAAAATAATATTACCTCTTCATCTGACATTTTATAGGATTATCTGTCGTAAGTTTTTATATTTTTTAATCCGCAGGGAATTTCAATTTCACCGCACAGCCAGCGTCAAATACTGCCCCGTAAAGTTCACTATAGCGAGGCTTCTTTTTCTTTGTATCTGCGACAAACTATAAAACTCTCAACTTATAATGAACTTAACTCAGCCATCCCAGCATTTTTTATTTAATATCGTGTGTGTTTGACAAATAATTGATTTTATTTAAAAATAAAAATACGAGCATGGATTTAGGCATACGAATATTTGAAATATCATGAATTCGGTGGTTTTTTCGGTTATACGCTTAACAGGATAGCTCTCTATGAAAATCAGATCCAAATTGATTTTAGCTTTTCTGTCGATTTCATTGTCCTCCATGATTCTGATTAGTTTTCTGTTCTATTCCAACGAAAAAAGGAACCTGACCCGACAGATTTTTAATCATCTGGAGTCAGTCGCCTCAATTCAACACAACCGGATAAAAGCCATCAATCACCAGATTGAAGAACTTTCCGAAAGTGAGGAACTGATAAGAAATATTTTGAATTCAACAGCAGAAGCTATATTAGGCATGGATATGAACGCGAACTGCACTTTCTGCAATCCTTCATGCCTGTCACTGCTGAGATATAAAATAGACGATGAGCTGATTGGAAAAAATATTCATCAGCTCATGCATCACACCCGTTGGGACGGTAAGCTGTATCCGCCGGAAGAATGCAAGATTTTAAAGCTCCTGCAAAGAAAATTCCGGTCCATGACGATTCAGAGGTTTTGTGGCGTTCCGACGGCACCAGTTTTTGGGCCGAATACTGGGCGTATCCGGTCATTAGAGATAATGAAATTATCGGCGCGGTGATCACTTTTATTGATATCAGTGAACGGAAGGCTGCCACAGCGGAAAAGGAAAAATTGAATGCCCAGCTTCAACAGAGTCAGAAAATGGAGGCCATTGGCACAATGGCTGGCGGAATTTCGCATGATTTTAATAATATATTAACAGCTATGATCGGATATGCGGAGCTGGTGCAAATGAAGTCGTCGGGGCAGGATGATATTTTAAGATATGCAGGAGAAGTCATCAGCGCCGGGCAGCGAGCAAAGGAGCTGGTGAAACAGATTTTGACCTTCAGCCGGCAATCGGATCATGAACGCAGGCCGTCTGAAATACAATTGGTTGTTAAGGAGGTCTTGAAATTATTGCATGCATCGATTCCGTCTACCATCGAAATTCGGGAAAATATTGACACGCAAAGCGGAATCGTTATGGCGGATTCCACTCAGATTCATCAGGTTTTAATGAATCTTTGTACCAACGCGTATCATGCCATGCGGGAAACCGGCGGCCTTCTCTCCATAGATCTGCACACGGTTGATATTCAGAAAGATGACGTCAAA
>JAJRPH010000256.1 GCA_024280875.1 Deltaproteobacteria bacterium
AATGGCCCTTATTACTCCGTGGATCTTATCGCCTGCCTTGACGGCGTCCGCGAGTCGTTTTAGCACCAGGAACCCCCCGCCTTCTGCGGGGACCAGACCGTCTGCATTTTTGTGAAACGGACGGCTCCGGCCGGTTTGGCTCATGGCCTGCAATGTGCAAAAACCTATGTGGATAATAAGATCATCTGATCCTTGTACACCGCCTGCCAGCATCAGGTCAGCTTTTCTGTCGTGGAGCTTGTCACAGGCAATCTTCATGGCAAATAGCGATGACGCACATGCCGCGTCAATAGCAAATGCGCCGCCGTTCATATCAAGCGCCCGAGCCACAATGTGTGCAGGGAGGCCAGACATGAATCTGTTTATCTCGTGGGGTTTTTTAACTTTTGCAAGCTGTCTGGCTTTGCCATCCAAAAAATTACCGGCTTGTGCGTCAAGCCAGATGGATTCTGCAAATTCGGACATGGTGGGTGATGGATAGGACAGGTTACCAAAGACAATTCCTGCGTTAAGCCCCTTGGCATTTTGGTACCCGGCATCGTTTAAAGCTTCCCGGGAGGTGTGGAGAAGCCAGTGTACCAAACGTCCGTACTGCATGATTTCTTCTTCAGGAATCGCAAAACCGCCGGAGTGAAACACCGATTCAAATCCGCTGACATACCCGCCCTGATCACACCAGGTGATATCCCTGGCGTTTTGCCTGTAATCGGACATGACCAGGTTGGGGTCAGTTCTCCAATAACCTTCAGGTACCGTTGATAATAGATTTTTACCAGCGGCTATTTTGTCCCAGAGTTCTTCTGGATTCAGCGCCCCCGGAAGGACGCATGACTGTCCAACTATAGCAATTGGTTCAAAGGACATCTTATATTTGTTCTCCTATTTCTGGGACACTATTACGCTACATCAGTCAGCAAGTGCATCTCAACGTCGCACAGCTTTGCAGCAAGTATCCCATCTTTATCGAAGAACGAGATATCCGAGAGAGTACGTCCATTTTGAATTGATTTGCCATTCAGTACGCAATCGATAGGTCCGGTTATCGGGCCGTTTTGGTAAGAATAACAAGCACCTATTTTTGTTGGCAAGGATTTTTTGTTTAAATTGTGTATTCCCCACAAGATAGCGAGTTGTAACCCGCCGTCGAGAGCGGCGACATCGTATTTCCAAAATGCTTCAGGCCAGGACATTCCATCTATTCCACCAAGAACAGCTGTTGCTGCATTGTCGGAAACACCTTTTAAGGATTTAATGACTTGAAATTCAGGCCCGTGAAAGAGCTTTTCTTTGTAAATCTCAGAAACGTCCCATTTCCATGATGGAAGTCCATTCCCCTTAGCTTTGGTCACATTGTTCTTAATAAGGTTTTTAAGAGACATTTCTATCTGTGCGGTGTAATGCGCGTTGCTATTCGGTCCCATCAAATCCAGCTTAAGAAACGAGCGGTCTCCGTTTTCCTGGCGGCAGCTTACTGTGAAGTGATCACTGCCATTTATGAAGTTATCGAGCTTGATCCCACGAAGAACCCTGATATCTCTGCATCCAACGTAATTCATATCCGGATTGTAAAGTTCAGCAGTCCTTGCGAACCACTCAATAACCATTGCAACCGGAACTACAGGAGTATTTTGTATTCGATGGCTGTCGATAAAGGGGTACTTCTCTTTGTTCACCAGCAGGCTTAAGTTAAGCTCCCGGGTTATGGGGCTTACGGCAAAGGAGCCATCCGGATTGGGGCCAATGACGATTTCTACCTCTTCATGCGCTTCCTCTGTTATTTCTTTCACAAAGCGCTTAACACCCACATCAACTGGTATCAGGGGAATGCCGGCATCCTTGAAATGGGCTTTGAGAAGTCCGGAAACCATGCCACTGTCCCATGGACCCCAATTAATGGATTTTACAAAACATTTGCCTTTGCGCGTTATCGCCTCGGCATCCGCTACCTTGTTAAGAATTTCGTTAGCCATGGCATAATCGCATTGCCCCATATTGCCGGTGCGTCCTGCAATGGAGGAAAAGAGACAAATTACGTTAAGATTGTCTTTAGCAGTTGCGTTAAGAAGCGCTTCGAGTCCTTTCACCTTGGTATCAAAGACCCGATCGAATTGTTCTAATGTTTTTTCAGAGATAAGCTTGTCTGCCAGGACGCCAGCGCCGTGCACAATACCCGTGATGCCTCCCCATTCCTTGCGGATTGATTTGAGCGCGTTTGAAATTTCGGATTCACTTGTCACGTCGGCGACGATATATCTCACATCAGAGCCGGCTTGTCGCATGGCCTCCATGTTTGATTTTAATTCCCGGCCGGAAAGTATTTTATGGGTCTGCTTATTGAGATCCATCGGTGTTACGGCTTTACCGTTTGTCTTTGCATCCAGCAAAAGTGCGGCTTTTATCTGGGCGTCGGTTGCGGCCCCACGGCAGCATTCAGGCTCGTCCATTTCATCCATAGTCTGGGTTCTGCCGATCAGCGCAAGACGTGGCCTTGCATCGCGGGCAAGTTGGATGAGTGCCTTTGCGGTAATTCCTCTGGCTCCGCCGGAAGCAACGATAACCGAATTTTCATCTATCGCAGTGCCGGAATCTTTGGCGGGCTCACTATAACTCTTGAGGCAACAGCGGCCGTCTGATTTTATTCCAACCTCCAGTTCAGGTCCGCCGGTCAGGAGTTCAAGGCAGATTGCCGCTGCAATTTTTTTGGCCGACAGGCGGCTGCGGTCGATTTCAATGTCAATGGCTTTGACCGATGCCTTGGGCCATTCGATGGCCGCAGTTTTAACCAGGCCGGTAAGACCGGAAAGCCAGACACGATCGCCTGCCTGTCCTGAAAGTCCGAAGTCGCCGCCGGTATTTTGTACCGTAATAAAAACTCCCCCTGACTCAGTAAGCTTACCAGCTATTTTTTTAGCTGCGATAAAAGCTTTCCGATTGACATCAATGGCATCCTGTTTTTTCGAAATTTTGCGCAGGCCGCCAAGAAATATCAAGCCGTCGCATTCATCGGGAACTTCTTTAACAACTGCGGCACTTATGCCGTTTTTTTCGAGTTCTTTGACAAGGGCAGCCCCAATACTAATATCGGTACCGGTTTCATCATCAATGATACACATATGATCCGCATCAGCAAGCCCTGGCATTGAAAAACCTGAATAGGGCACCGGGGTTGCCCGGAGTACATATCTCCCAATCCCTATTCTTTCTTCCTGTGTTTGTGTATCTACGGCCGGTGCTGCGACAGTTGAAGGGTCAGTCCCACTGATATTGGCTTGCCCAAGTGAGCGCTCAATAAAATCAATAACATCGCCGAGTGTTTTGATTTCGGCCATTACCGCGGGATCGACTTCCGGCATCCATGGGTTTTCATCATTGATAGCGGAAAAAATCTCGACGCGCTTAATAGAGTCGATTCCAAGGTCAAGTTCAAGATCCATTTCCACAGTTAAAATTTCTTTTGGATACCCGGTTTTGTCAGCAACCACATCCAGGAGCATCTCTTTAAAATCTATATTACCGGCAACAGGTGCCGGTTCGACAGGTGAAGGAGAGGAGTGCGGTGCTGAAACCGCTGCAGCACCAGCGGCATGTTGTGTCGGTGCATCAGAAATCGAAGGAGCATGCTGTTCAATAAAATCAATGATATCACCAAGAGTCTTGATGTCGACCATAACAGCGGGATCGACTTCCGGCATCCATGGGTTTTCATCATTGATCGCAGAAAAAATCTCGACGCGCTTAATAGAGTCGATTCCAAGGTCAAGTTCAAGATCCATTTCCACAGTTAAAATTTCTTTTGGATACCCGGTTTTGTCAGCAACCACATCCAGGAGCATCTCTTTAAAATCAATATTACCGGCAACAGGTGCCGGTTCGGCAGGTGAAGGAGAGGAATGCGGTACTGAAACCGTTGAATCACCAGCGGTATGTTGTGCCGGTGCATCAGAAATCGAAGGAGCATGTTGTTCAATAAAATCAATAACATCCCCGAGGGTTTTGATGTCGACCATAACAGCGGGATCGACTTCCGGCATCCAAGGATTCTCTTCATTGATGGCGGAAAAAATTTCAACGCGCTTGATAGAGTCTATTCCTAGATCAAGCTCAAGATCCATTTCCACAGTTAAAATTTCCTTTGGATACCCGGTTTTGTCAGCAACCACATCTAAAAGCATCTCTTTGAAGTCGATGCCGTTGGACTCGGAGGGAACAGAGGAAACAGGGTCCTGCTCGGGAAGTGCCTGAGGGACTTGTTCTGGAGATGTTGCTACCGGTGCAGCCGCCAAAGGCGCGGGTGCCGGGCGCACTGTCTCCGGTTTTGGGGCAGGAGGCGCAACAGCAGGTATAACAGCCGGCGCATATTCAGGCACTGACGGTGCAATCGCTACAGGTTCAGGCGCTACGATGTTAGCATGGGTGTTTGTCGTATGAAGATCAGAATTAACAGCACCTGAAACATTGGGGCGTCCGGTAAGAAGTGCGCTAAAGGCAATATTGGAAGACTCAGCAGTTCTTAGAAAGCTAAGATGGCTTTCAGCCATGACCTTTAAATAAGCAGCATGGGCCTCTGTTGTTTGTTACTGAATATTTTGATAGGTCGCTACCCAGGCGCTATTGTCTCTTCTAATCGTGCTGCCGGATATCGGAGCAGATGCCGCAGCCTCAATTCCCGATAGTTGCTGTTGGCCAGAGATTTGTGGTTGAACTGCCTGCGTCTCGGGAGCAGCAGAAATTACAGACGATGAATTCGCATTTAATATTGTCGGTATGGCTTTTTGGATTTCAGGGGCAGCAGGAACTGTATTGGGAGTACTTTTGGACTCAGTTTTCAATTGTATAGGCTCCTTGTCAACTATTTGCGGAGCTATTTGCGGTCTGGGTGGATTTGGTTTTGGATAGTCTTTAATTCCGCCAGGAGGAGGATACGGTTTCCCATAATTAGTGCCGGATAAAGTTACTGAAAATTTGGGTTTCTCTTTTTTTCGAGGATCGCTTACAGGTGCATAGTCTTTCCATAGATAGGAAAAATCAGGGGTCACGCCGGCTATGATGAGCTTTGCCAGTGCTTTCCAAAGGCTGGTTACACCATGCTCTTTTTTTGTGTCCATATTTATAGCTGCATGGGGTTTGTTTTCTAATATTTTTGCGACACAATTGGTGAGCACACAACCCGAGCCTACTTCTATAAACGTCCGAACACCTGCCGCGTACATTTCATCAATCTCTTTTACAAATTGAACCGGACTGATGATTTGTTTTGCAAGTGTTTCACGTATTTTGTCGGGTTTGTTCAGATGCGGTTTTCCGCTAATATTTGAATAAATAGGCACTTTTGCCTTTTTAAAATCAATCCCTTTTATATACGCCAAAAAGGGAGCGCACGCTTCGTTCATGATAGAGGAGTGAAATGCCGCAGAGACAGGCAGTCGCTTGAATTTTATTTTTTCTTTTTTGAGCGCCTCTTCGACAGCTTCCATGTCGGGGACAGGGCCTGAAAAGACAATTTGGCTTGGGCTATTGTGATTGGCAATGACGATGGCGTTGTCGACCTTATCAAGGATGTCTTGTGCTTTGCCGGCGTCACAGAGCACGGCTGTCATTGTTCCATGATTTTCACCGGCCCTGGCCCTGGCCATAAGTTCGCCCCTTTTGAAGCAAACATTGAAAAGGCTTTCCATATCAAGCACACCTGCATCGTGAAGCGCTGAAATTTCACCGAGGCTGTGGCCACCAACGCAGTCGGGCTTGATGGCGAGGCCTTTGAGTATGCGCGACATGGACATGCTCGTTGTCATAACGGCAGGTTGCGCCCATTCAGTTAGAGACAGCTTTTTGCCTTGTGCCTTTTTGTCTTCTTCATTAAAAACAGGCATAGGATAGACCACCTTGTGCAATGGTTCCTTTGCCCCACGTTTCCGGTCTAAAGATGCGGAAAAGTCCCAAACATCCATTGCATCAGAGAACTGCATAGCGAGATCCGCACCCATATCAAGGCATCCGCTGGTTCCCTGTCCCGGGAACAGAAAAGCGATGTCGCCCGGGTCAGCTTTTTCCACAGTACAGAATAATCCGTTAGGCAATGAAAACCCTGTGTCGGGCTTTTCGGATAATGCTTTGGCCGCGTAATTGAGTTTGGTTTCAAGGTCCTTTTCATCTGTGGCAACGACGGCTAATCTTGCCGGACACGACGGATCAAAACTTTCCTGCAAAGTCCGGGCGAGAAATGTCAGGACGCCTTTTGTGTCTAAATTTTTGGCTGTGTTTCGGCATAGATCTTCAAGCCCTTTGGCGTTTTCCGCGCCCATCACCACGAGTTCGCTTGGAACATTGCGCAGGCGCCATGCTGATTTACCTTTTCCCACATATTCTTCTACGGTTACATGAAAATTGGTCCCGCCAAAACCGAAAGAGCTGACCGAAGCCCTTCTGGGGTGTTCGTCATCCCTCACCCATGGCCGGCATTCCGTATTCACATAAAATGGACTTTCTTTAATCTTCATCAAAGGATTGGGTTGTTCAACTTTGATCGTGGGCGGAAGGACCTTGTGATGAAGGCCCATAACCGCCTTGATGATTCCGGCTGTGGCTGCGGCGCTTTTTGTGTGACCGATTTGGGATTTTACAGATCCGAGCGCGCACCATTGTTTGTCTTTTCGCTCTGTTTCATCGCCAAAGACCATGGTGAGAGCTTCAACTTCGGCTTTATCTCCTGGCGGGGTTGCGGTCCCGTGTGCTTCGAGCAACTCTACGGTTTCGGGACTGTAAGATGCGGCATCATAACACCGCCTGAGAGCGACGGCCTGGCCCTTTGCAACCGGCGCATAAATACTCGATCCCTTGCCGTCTGATGACGTGCCGATTCCGCGTATAACAGCGTAGATTTGGTCACCGTCTCGTTCTGCATCATCAAGCCGTTTTATGGCAATCATGCCGATACCTTCACCTAAAACCATGCCATCGGCTTTGTCGGAAAAAGGGCGGCAATCATGTGTTGGGGACAGGGCAGGAGTCTTGGAGAAACTGACAAATAAGAAAGTATCATTGTTTGTATCAACTCCTCCCACAAGAACGACATCTGATGTTCCCATGTAAATTTCATTTAACCCCTGGGACAGGGCGGAAAAAGAGCTGGCACAAGCAGCATCACTTGTACAGTTAATGCCTCCCAGATCGAAAAAATTAGAGATCCTTCCGGAGACGACGTTCCCAAGCAGACCGGGAAACGTACTTTCCTTCCACGGCGCATGGGTTGCCATAATCCGTTTACAGACGTCCTGGACCTCATCTTCAGGAAGGCCTGCTTCCCGCATGCCCTTGACCCAATTGGGTTTCACAAGCCGATTCGCCATCTCGCCGAGTAACTCCAGGCCGGCGGCTACTCCCATTACAACGCCAATTCGGCTGCGGTCCACATTCTTAAGCTGTCCGGGAAAAGCGTCCTTAAGAACCTGTTTGGCAACCAATAGGCTTAAAAGCTGGGAAGTGTCTGTTGCGGCTATGTTTGTTGGCGGAATGCCGAATGCCATAGGATCAAATTCGATTGGAGAAAGAAAAGCGCCTTGCCTGCAATATGTTTTATCGGGAACTGAAGGGTCCGGGTCAAAGTAGTGGTCTATGAGAAAGTGGCTTGGCGGAACTTCCGTTACCATATTCCGTCCAGCCGTGATGTCTTGCCAATAACCCTCTTTGTCAGTAGATCCTGGAAAAAGACAGCCCATACCGATGACTGCAACCGGCGTCACTTTGTTCTGTTTTCTTTGCAAGGACGTTTTGCTCTTGGTTTGTTTTTTAGTCATTTCCATTTTCTTTTTTATTTTCGTATCGTTTTGGGGGGAAGACATTGTATTCTCTCATTATGAAACATGATTACAAGAAAGAGGTCGAGGCTTGAAATCGAATGCCTCGCCTGGCACCGGAACCCCGTAGCTTCGAACCTGCTGGGCTCTCGTTAAAACTGCCGCACCCTCAAGAAGATTGAGGGCAATATCCGCGACTGTTCGGTTTTCGGATTTTTCCAGGTACGAACCCTTGACCCATGTATTAAAAGCGCCCATGGAAGGTCCACAACAAATTTGATAGTCTATCTTATGCGTTGGATCACCCTGGATGGCCCACATGGCGGAGTTGCCCAAATACCATTTAAAGATTAAACCCATGAGGTGTTTTGGGTTTTTTTCTGCTTTTTCGATTTCCGCCGGATCACGCGTTGAAAAAAAATTACGGGTATCCGCCCATATTTTTTCCAGCGGGGCGTGAAATACATCTTTTTCCAATCGGGCTCTAACGTCTTGGGGAATTGTATCAATAGCGCTATTTTCCGAATAGATTGTATAGAGATTAGCAGCCCTGTTGGAAAACATGGTTCCGCGTTTTAATACCTGGACTTTGACACCCAGTTCGAACATGTCTGCAGCAGGTGCCATTGTCATGTCGGCAACATCGGCCATGGCCAGCATTTCTCTTCCTTCACGGGACAAACCCGATTCCACAGCTGATTGATTAACGGAACCGGTGAGCACATATGCAGCCCCCATGGAAAATGCGGCGGCAATTGACGATGGCGTACCTAATCCTCCAGCAGCGCCTATTCTGATTGGGCGCTCATACCCTTTTTGGGACGAAATTTCATTTCTCATTGCAAGAATAGTCGGGAAGAGGGCGGTAAGCGGCCGGTTATCCGTATGCCCTCCTGAATCCGCTTCAACGGTGATATCTTCGGCAACGGGTATTTTGGATGCTAATATCGCTTCCGCTTTTGTTAATTTGCCCTGGGCCACCAGAAGATCAAGGATTTGTTTTGGCGCAGGTGACATAAACAACTGTGCCACCTCCGGGCGGGAAAGTTTTGCAAAAATAAAATTTTTTCTATGGATTCTTCCATTATTATCCGTAGATAAACCCTTACAGGCATATCTAACGACATTTGGCGTAAGCGTCATAAACGCTGCGGCAGATACACGCTTCACCCCTTTTTTGAGGTAAAGATCAACCACTTCATCCTCAAGTTCAGGATCATTCGGGGAATGTATCAAGTTACTGCCCCATGATAGTCCAGAATCGCCAATGGCGTTTTTGATTTTATTTATGGCTTTTTCTATTTCTTTCAGAGGAAGTCCTGCTGCGCCAAAAAAACCTATCATTCCGGCTTTTGCCATTTCAATCACCATATCGGCGGATGCAATACCTCGGAACATGGCACCTGCAATATAAGGGAACCGTACTGAGTGGACCTCCAGAAAGGACCGCTCTCCCAGCCACTCCGGGTAAAGCGCGGGGAGTGTCGCCATGAGACGAAATCCCTCATTTCTCATTCCGGATGCAAAGGAAACCTGGCCAGATAGAGACAGGCCCATCCGTCCGTTTAATCCTTCCTGTACCACATGAACCGGTTCACGCACTATGGGGATTACCGAAAGCAGGTCGCTTTGGGAAAATGCAGGATAAGTTGTTGTTGATTCCCAGAAACCTATTGACGAGAGGTGCTGACTTTGCATTGTTTAAATTTCCTCACAAGCAAAACGGTAAGTTGTCCCCCACGGCTGGACTTTTTCCGGATTCGTTGTTTTTGAAGAATGATAAAACAAAAGAATCCTCATCTTTATTAGTATGTTATTTTCAAAAATAGAGATAGCAGCACCGCCAAACAAAATCGCAATTCAGGTGGGAGAAAGAAAAACGGTGCAATAAAAGCATTAACCATTTAGCACCGTGTTATTATGACAAATTTTAATAAATATATGTTACTGAAAGTATACTAGACTTTTGCTAGCGAATAACTAGTGTTTTTTTTGTTTTCGGCAACACCAATTTTCTCCATAACAATTTATTTTAATAGTATATTCTGTTTTTTTTGTTAATTATTGTTGATTTTTGTAGGATTGTCAAAAATGGTAATTCAGACAAAATCACAAAATCCCAAATCCATATAACAAACACCTCCTTATTAAGGAGATTGTTTGACGTCGCGTTTCCTTCAATGACAAAAAAAAATAATTCATGGACTTTTCGTTCAGTAACTAATCTGAAATTCAGGATAAACCCTTACCGGTTCCTCCCATACCTCTCATGGGCCGATACCCATTCAAGAGAAGATACAGCTGTGCCAAGTGAAATTTCACCTGCTGCTGCAACAGCGGTAACGATCTCGGCAAACTTGAGGACTTTACCCGCTCCATAGCATCCTAATATATCGAGACATTCCCTCTGAGTGGGGAGTCCTGTGCCGCCTCCGTATGTACCGACGATCAGCGAAGGGAGAGTCAGTGAGGCGTATAGATCTCCTTCCGGTGTTGTTTCCATATTAACCATGCCGGTTGAGGATTCCACCACGTTGGCCACGTCCTGCCCGGTGGCGATAAAAAGTGCGGCAAGGGCATTTGCGCTCTGAAGGCCGTTGCTGGCACTACCGGCCATGAAAGTGCCGAGGTTAGAGACTTTCATATAATATTCACAAGTCTCAGGATCAACTTTTAATTGCTCAAGAAGCAGATCACGTTTGAGTATAACTTCAGCTGTAACACGCTTGCCTCGTGTGTGTAGTGTGTTGATTATTGAAGCCTTCTTATCCGTGGTCATGTTGCCATCCATGTAGTAGCGACGGATTCCTTTGGAATGGTCCAGTATCCAGTTGCAGGCTGCAAAAGTGGCAGAGGTGACCATGTTCTGACCTGCTGCGTCACCGGTGGTGTAGTTAAAACGCAGGTAAACAAGCTTGCTGGTGAGGAATTTTTGTATATCGAGAAGTTTGGCAATGTTTGAGGACGCCTCAGCCTGTTTACGGATATCTTCGATATTCTCGTCTACCCATCTGGCAAAAAAAAGCGCTTCCCTGGCAGAGTCGAAGACAAAGACCGGTGCCCGCTGCATAATGTCATCCGATATTGTTGTTGTTATGCCTCCGCACAGGTTTATCATCTTTATACCCCGGTTGTAAGAGGCTACAAGAGTTCCCTCTGTGGTGGCAAGCGGGATCAGGAATTCACCATCGGCATGTTCTCCGTTTACTTTCAAAGGACCGGCGAACCCAATCGGTACCTGAGCCACGCCGGTGAAATTTTCTATATTCCCCTGTGTCAACTTCGGGTCGAATGAATATTTATTAATATGCTCAAGCGTTACGCCGGAGTATGCTTCAATGAATTCCTGTCGTTTGTGGATTATTTCGGTTTCATAGTTGCGTGCCCTGTTGTGAGGAATCTTTGTTCCCGCGCTATCTTTTTCGATAATGGTATCATTGACCTCAAAGTTTAAGGGGCCGAAGGGTTCGGTTTGAAAGGCGAAACTTAAGCAATGCTCTTTATTATTTTCCAGCGCATCGGTCTGCACATAAATGTCTACTGTCTGGCCGATAAGAAACCGGATCGGGTTATTCGTATCTACTTTCGATGCCTTTACCGGCTGGCCTTCTACTGTGGCAATGACTTTATCAAGCGGCATCTCATTGCCGTTTATTGCGACTTTTGACATGCCTGTTAATGTGGCATCTCCCAAGGGGTTTGTGAGGCAGAAGTTTACGCCATCTTTGACATTTGAAAGACTTCCCATTGCGTAAAGCTTTTGAAGGATCATAGATGGTATTTCCATAATGTCTCTCCTTAAATTGTATAAACTTTTGTCACTAAAAGAAATTTGAAATTTTAAACAGGGTTAATATTTCCCTGAAAGGAAGTTTTCCTTTATGAGAACAGAAAGTCTTGTACTCTTTGCCCCTGAATCTCGATTTTGTAAAATGTATGCCTTTAAAACTGTACATCATATTGCCGTGTTGATAAAGAAAACGGACCAGCTTTTTGGGTATACCCGCTTCATAGTAACTGTTCGTATCGCTTACGGCAAAGGCGGAAAGACCGAGATGGATCTGTTCAATCCCTTCTTTTTTGAAGATGTCCATAGCGTGAATCATGATAGTGTAAAAGATACCCTGCCTGAACGACCGGCTGAAACGAGAAATATTGGGGACATAGCTTATAATTTTACCGCTTGAATAGATCGGATCGAAGAATACAAATCCGATGAGTTCATCTCCCTGATAGGCAAAAAATTTTCTCGTTTGCTCCTCGTAATCCATATTTATAGGTCTGATGAGAAATCTGATTTCTCTGTTTTTGAGCTTTCTTGTCTTTATCCATTCTTTTGAAAATTGATTGTATCCGTTTTCATTGTAATTTTCCTGAACGTATATTCCTCTTTTTGCGGCTTGATTTAGTGATGTCCGCAGGATCTGTTTTTTTTTACCCTTTAGATCCCAGCTTTTCAAATCAATAACCGATTCGATACCTAACTGTGTCGAATTATATCCGAACTTTTCAAACAGGAGTTCTGCGATGGGTTCAGACACCTGGGCAAACCCGGCAGGCCCGCCCATTCGCAGAAATTCTCCGATTAGGGTTTCTTGATCTTCTACATTACACACGGGGTCCGATAATACGGCCCGGCGACCCCATCTTTGCTCATATGTGATGTAGCCAATGCCTGGCATATCAAAGTAGCGCATTCCCGGCTGAAGGGCTGAAAAAGACATGCAATGACTGCCGTATTTTTTAAGATACGATATTCTTTCTTGAAAACTGAACTTGTGTGTCGATTCCGACATAGAGGGGCATCCCCATGTATTATAGATAGTGCACCGTTAATGGTTGTTTATATTTTTTGCTAATTTTGATGGCGTCGTAAAAAGTTCCACCATTCTTATAAAAAATGGAAAGGCGCACAAATTCTGAGGAATGAGGCATAGTTCGTTTACTCCGCAGTGACGAAGAATTTGGATTTTTTTTACGAAGCCATCATTTTTTTTGGCCCAGGATTGAATAATAGCGTTCGTCAAAAAGCACTCTGAAATATTTCACCGTTTTTATTTTCAGGCCCAGTTCCCGCATGTGTTTCTGATAATCATATATGGGATGAAGCGCGTTTTTTGCGACAATCCAGAAGAACAGATCCGCCATACGCCAGTAGAGTATCTGAAAGAATTTTGCAATCAAATTACCCGTGGGGAGAGTCCAGTCTCCCACCACTACGAATCCCTCATTTTTCGCGAGTTTTGTCAGGTGGCTGAGGACCTGTGGCATCATTTTTTTTGAAAATACATTGAGGAAAAAGTGCGCAAATACCATATCATACGTTGAGAATTCATCTACCTCAAGGATATTCTGATGAAGCTGCCTAATGGGGTGTTTGAATTCCTTTTTACCAATTCCCTTATTAAATTTCTTCAGCATTGTTGCCGACAAATCTACGACCGTGACCTTTGCTCCAAGTTCGGCCGCTGCGATTGCGTCAATGCCGTGGCCAACACCGGCAAACAGGACATTGTCGTCGGGTTTGATCCTGTCAAGCATTGCGGTCTTGCATTTGTCTATTTGATTGAAGCTGTAAATAA
>JAJRPH010000257.1 GCA_024280875.1 Deltaproteobacteria bacterium
TGTTTTTGAGACGTTGTAAAACAATTTAAGGCAAAAGTCTAGATTTATTTTATTTGGTGCAATATCAAGCTATTAGCCTCTGCTTTGACACCTCGGCATTTAAATTCGAAAAAACATATCTGATCGTGCGAAATATAAGATCTTAATGGACAGGAAAAACGCCTTTACGAGCTGTTAAACGGGAATTCATTAAAATACAATAAAATGCCACTGCCTTTTCAAGAGGATTTTCTGAGCCGATTGAAAAAAAACCTTGGAGATGATCTGGTAATTTATCAATCCCTGAAAAAAAGCCGGGTATCGGGGGTGGGGGTCATGTTAAAAAAAGGGAAGACAGGCAATCTGTCTTTTGCGGGGATTGACCATGATCTTGCTCAAAATGATTTCACTTTTTTTAACATGCTTTTTTACCGGCCCATTACGGATGCCATTGCTGAAAATATCAAAAGGCTTTATTTCGGAAACGGCAAGTACGATATGAAGATTCGAAGGGGATGCAAAATTCAAACAGCCTTTCTTTTTCATAAATCTTTTCATCCACTCTCAAAATGGGCGGTCAGGTTCTGGTTTTGTTTTCATCATTTTTGGTATCAGAAAAAACTGCCTCAACCACAAGATTTGAACAAAAAATAGAGTTTTCAATAAAAGGATTTAATTTCGCAAATGAAGGTCATTGTGACCGGAGCAACCAGGAATACATCCATGGCGATCATCCGTGGGCTTGCTAGCGCAGGCTGCGAGGTCATCGGGGCGGATGAGAGAAAACTCCCCTTTAATATGCACTCCCGGTACAGCAAGCCTTATTATTCTTATCCCTCAGAATATCATGAGGATTTTTTAGATGCGATCATTACGATGATTAAAAAAGAAAGACCGGATGTGCTTTTGCCGGTTTGCGGCACAAAACAGATCTCTGAGCACAAAATGGTGATCGAAGAGCACACAAAAGTTCTTGTGCCGGACTACAAAAGCTTTATGACAGCATATGATAATCAGTTATTGCTTGAAGAGTGCAAAAAACTGAATATCGACTGCCCGAAGATATGGCAGGAAAAGGATGTGCTTTGCGAGCTTAAAAATAACCGGAACCGGACGGCTCCGGTCCGGTTTGTTTTAAAGCCCCGGGCGGATATCGGCGGTTCAAGGGGCATGGGTGTCTTCCATGACGAGGCATCATTTAAACACTTGAAAAAAAGAGCCGAAAAATACGGAAGCGCTTTTATTTCCGAGTATATTCCTGGTGACCCTGAAAACATGCGAGCCGTTAATATGCTCTTTGACGGAAATAGTGAACTGACGGCTTATTTTACAAAAAAAAAATCCGCCAATGGCCACAATCCGGCGGTCTCTGCGCTTTATCCATCAGTACACATGAGCCGGACCTAGCAGATTTCATTTTACCTTTTTTTAAAAAATGGCGCTGGCAGGGAATCGCCGAGGCTGAAATCAAAATTGATTCAAGGGATCAAAAACCGAAACTGATTGAGATCAACCCAAGATTCTGCGGGTATATCGGTTTTCCTATTGCCTGCGGGGTGAACTTCCCCTGGTATATGTGTCAGTTAGCCCAGGGCAAAGAAGTAAAGCCGGTAAAATATCCTTCAGGCGTCCGATATATCAACTGGCCCTATTATTTAAAATCCGTATTTTCAGAATGGCCGGAAAGTAAAAATAAAAAAGAATTTTTTATGAAAATTCGCCGCGAATTAAAAGGGAAAAAAGTGACTAATAATATGGAGTGGTATGACTGGAGAGTTATCGCGGCAAAGATGATTTTTGAACTTACGGACAGAGGAAAATTGTCTGATGTGTGGTAATAAAGGGTGTTGAAAACGATCTGCATTGTATTAGATTATAAATATCCTTCAATTTTTTGAATCATATTTTTTTAAAGTTTATTGCTAAAGTTGCTCGTTATTTGACCTGATTTTTTTGTTTTTACCTTTAAGAACTCATATCAGAGCGGCACATTATATTCTTCAGGCAATAACAAAGTACTCCAGTAATCCGCTTAAAAAAAATTCACAAAATTTTTATGACGCAACAACGTGGCTTATCCAGTGGTTGCAAACAGATCCATTTGATCATCTTCCTTCTGATTATGTTTCTGCCTTGTCCCGGCCAATTCAATCAATAATGTCGCGATTGTTGTAAATGTTGAACGCGCAACAACCCCATGCTGACTTCTGACCCTTGTTTGCTCAAGGCCTTCTCTTTTTTTCATCAGATTAAACGGCCTTTCACAGTTTTTGCGAATATCTATTGCTTGTTCAGACACATCATGAAAAGTCGGCATTGGTTGGAAATATCCGTTGTCAAATGCAATGATCCTGGATTTTGGGCAGGTTAATTCGAACATACATTCTCCGGGCTCAGCGCCACACCCGAATTCATGCCCATTTTTTGAGCTTCCCAGGATTCGCATGGGAATTTCACAAGAATCATTGCAGGTTACCCGTACTGGAAAGTCCAAAACATTGTCAGGAAGCACTGCCTTTTCAGATGGAGGGGCTATGACATAAACTCCGGTCTCCTCAAGTACAGCACCATCGCTATCATGATAGGCCTGGTCCGCTGTGATCAACTTTACATCAATGCCCATTGCCTGTGCAAGTTTGATCAAAGGCGTTAAAAAAAGACTATCATGATGATTCGCTGCTCCGACAATAGAAACCAATGGGAAACTGTGCCCTGTCGAAGGATTGATTGCCGTTAGCGTATGCATGCGGTACCCGATTACATATTGCGATTTATCCCTTTTGTTTCGACGTTTACCACAATCACAATCAGGATCGGAATAAATGCGTATTTTTTTCCCTTTGATCTCGACTGTACACAGGGGATAATTGGTTTCAGAGGGAAGCTCTGTTGAATCAATTCCATGCACTACAGAAGTTTCCAGGCAACCGGATTTTTGCAAATAATGGAGAATGTACACAAGAATATTCATCAATTGTGTAAACGATAAACTGGCCCGGAAATGGCATAACTCAGTGTGATCAATTTGCTCGTTTGTGTTTAAAGGCAATCTTACAAATCTAAGCAAATTGGAGATTGGAAAATGGTTTCACCGTTTAAGTGACTATGTGCATTTAACACAGATAAGACCTGTACCGAAAAATATTTATAAATTCGCGATGTTTAGCCGTAAACAAGCGAACAGAAGCCAGTCTAAGTTTAATCGGACAATCAGGAGAAAAGCTGAGCGGGAAGGTATAAGTCTTGACGAGGCAAATATTTTATTAAGAAAAACACATGATTGCTCCGAAAATAACAAAAATATGAATAATTTCAATGATATGAAATGGTTGAAATTGCCTTATATTAATATGAAAAGTTTAAGTTCAGGTGAACGTTTCCGATTGTTTATTATTAAAGAATCCGGGTTGGCAAGTATAGAATATGAAGGATTTAAAACTTATGGGCTTTGTCAAAAATCATCTGTCCCGGACTTTTAACCATTAATTTTATCGTTCTTTGAAAATTAAATAAAATCAATTATGTAGCTTGCACCAATATCTTATTGGTAATTGTAAAGATATCATTGCTGTCCGGTTAACTTATGAAAAATATCAATATGTTAAAAATATAAACCCCGGTCAAGTTGCAATTTTGGAAAATAGTTTTTCTATTAATTTTACAGCGATTGTTTTATTTTTGATTTTTTAATCTAAA
>JAJRPH010000258.1 GCA_024280875.1 Deltaproteobacteria bacterium
CAACAACATCAGCAACAGCACTTCCCCGATGAGGACCACAGAGGCTGGTGTAGGACGCGACTTTTGTTGAAAGGCCCAGATTGGAAATAGCATCTCTTGTATACAGTGTTCCGTGAGAGTGTCCTATTATATTGGCCTTTGCAGCACCGGATATTGCCAATATCTGGAGAAACTGATTTTTAAAATCCTCGGCTTTAGCTCTTGTGCTGTCCATTCCGTTGACAGATGTAATGTAAAGATCACACCCTTCATCTGTTAACGCATCTTCAATACCCCACCAGTAATCAACAATTCCAAGAATTTCTGCCGAGGCACCCATGCCGTGGGCTAAAATAACTGGATATTTCGTGTCACAGGTGTATGAATCTCCGCCCGCTATAGCAGTGAAAGGGACAGCTAATAACAAAAACAACATCAGGCCAACGATTTTTTTTCTCATGTGGATTCTCCCCTTTGGATGAAATGTTAGTCAAGCTTTTGGAACTGGAATTTACTCACGGTTGAGTGGTTTACTTAATAAACATTGTTCACGAGTTTTACAAAAAAAATGAACTCTGATTTACTGGTTTTAATTTTCAATTGTGAAGTTGACGATAACGTTAATATTTTTTTAAAATAATGCAACTTCTGTTCCATGTATACAAAAAAATAATATAAAGATATAAATAATTGTTATTTAATGTTTTAAATTTAATTATGGTGCAAGCCAATCTGCGAATATGATGTTGGAATTATGCTTTTTGACAAAAAATGTTATTAAAAATTACAAATTCTGTCACTAATTCATAACTCTTTATAATCGTAATTAAAATTGTCTGAGTTGTGTGACAAATTTTGTCATGTGCGATGCATTGAAAAAAGAAGCATTATTTTGTTTCATCAGACGCTGGATTTAAAGATTCTTGTTGACCTCTTTGAAACGTCTGTATTAATTTGCCGCATCTGTCCATCTGGGCGTTCAAATCCTGGCATAAAATAAAGGATGTTGTATAAAAATGGCATACAGAAATACCGGTATTGATTTGTCACCTGAACAAAAAGAAGCGGTTGAATATATCGGCCCGGCACTGGTTGTTGCCGGCGCAGGATCCGGAAAAACAAGGACGCTGACGGCTAAAATCGCCTACTTGATTGATAATGGCTATTCCCCGGAAAGTATTTTGGCGATTACATTTACCAATAAAGCGGCCGGGGAGATGAAATCCCGCCTTGTTGATTTGACCGGGCTTTCACTCGACCGGTTCCCATGGGTAAGGACATACCATTCCGCCTGTTTCAAAATTTTAAAGAAACACTGCCATATCCTCGGATATGAGCCGCCGCTCCAGATTTATTCCGATTATCAGCAGCAAAAAATAGTGAAAGAAATTCTTGTAAAACACAATATTGATAAAAAATATTTGTATGCCATACGGTCGCATCTTTCCAAATCAAAAAACTCCGGCGATCCCGTTTCCTACTTTGACGCACAGCGGCGGATGGCATATATTAATCTTCCGGAAATTTATAAATTGTACGAAAAAGAATTGTTTTCAAAAAATGCAGTGGACTTTGATAATATTCTGCTGATGACCCGGAATCTTTTACGGGACCATCCTGAAGTTCAACGTCAATACCAGACACTGTTTTCGTACCTTTTAGTAGATGAGTACCAGGACTCCAATAATCTTCAGGAAGATTTAACCCGCTTGCTGCTTGGAAACGGGAATCTGTTTTGCGTTGGCGATGACTGGCAGGCGATTTACGGATTCCGGGGCAGTAATGTAGAGCATTTTATTCAGTTTGAAAAAAATTATGAGGGGGCCAGAATTTTCCGGCTGGAGCAGAATTATCGTTCCTCCGAAGAAATTGTCCAGGCTGCCAATGAACTGATTCGTTTTAATAAAAACCGTGTGGACAAGGAATGTTATTCACAAAAAACCGGTGGCCTCATAGAAGTTCATAACTTCTATAGTGACGATGAAGAGGCTGGTTGGGCGGTTCGAAAAATTAAATGGTTAAATAACAACGGGATCAAATATGAGGACATGGCTATTTTGTATCGCACCAAGTTTTGTTCTTTAAGCTTTGAAAAGGCATTCCGTTCTGCGGGAATTCCTTATAAGATGCTCGGAGCCAAGGGCTTTTTTGAACGCAAGGAGATTATGGATATCAACTGCTACCTGACGGCTGCTGTATTTGAAAAAGATGATGTCTCCTTTGAAAGAGTAGTTAATACCCCTAAGCGCGGGATTGGTCCGGGCACGTTAAAAAAAATCAATCAGATGCGGACAGGAGAAATGAGCCTTCAGGATGCGGTTCGTAAAGCGCTGGAGGAAAAAGTGCTTCCGGATAAAGTATATAAGGCTTTAAAAAATTTGATGGTTTTGCTGGATGATATCAAAATCATGCTGCCCGAAGCAGCCATCCGTGAAGTTCTGGAACGTTCAGATTATCTGGATTACCTGCGGAACTATTCAAAAAAAGGCAGTGATTTTACGTCACGGGAGGAAAATCTGGACCAGTTGATATATTCTGCTTCACAGTATCCCACCTTGCTGGATTACCTGGAAGACGCATCTCTGGTGAAAGAAGACAAAGATGAAGAGGGTGACACGGAAAACGGCGTCAGTCTTTCAACCATGCATGCCAGTAAAGGGCTTGAGTTCTATGCGGTATTTGTTGTGGGGTGCGAGGAAAATTTACTCCCGCACTGGAAATCAAAAGAAACGGAATCGGAAATTCAGGAAGAGAGGCGGTTGCTTTATGTGGCGATGACCCGGGCGGAGCAGTTCCTTTATATATCTTCGGCAGGCTATCGAAAAGGACAGCATAATTCTTCCAGCCGGTTTATTGCCGAGCTGTCAGAATCATCATATGTTAGTTATTGCTAGTCCTTTATGATACTTTTAAGTTTTTGCTCAAGCTCTTCATGAAGCTTTTTTTTCTTTTCGGCCTGCTCAGTTTGGATTGATTTTATTTTATTTATTTGCGCTTCTCTTGATTTTTTGAATTGATCCAGTTCGGATTGCAGGGTGTTGGTTTCCGGTTGATCGGGGATTTTCTCGATGTTTAAGTGTTGTCTGATAAAAAAACGAGTTTCACCCGGTTTGTCCAGTGCTTCGATGACCTGCAATTCATTTAGTTTAAGACACAAACGGTTTCCTTCTTCTAAGGAGATCGAAAGGATTTTGCAGATATTTTCGATGGTCGGCGGTCCTGCATTTTTATATTCATGGATTCGGATGGCCGATACTACGAGATGTGCCAAAGTATAGAGATTGTTTTTTCCCATTTGGATGAATGCCCTGTTGAAAAATCAGCGTTGTGTATGGTATCAAAAATAGTAAATTAAAATATTGATGGCTTCGTAAAAAGCTCCAAATTCTGTGTTGCGCTTTATCCTTCGTTTCTTCATGGTACGCTAAGTACAAATCATCACTCAGGATTTGCGCGCCTTAAATTTGGAGCTTTTTTCTTCGCCATCGGAATCTGACTTTTTACGAGTTTGTCAAAATTTCCCTTGCATAAGTTTTACTCATTGTTTGTCAGCGATAACTTGACACTAAATTGTATTAATCGTATCATCCAATAAATTTTTGTCAAGATGATCGCAAAGCCAAACCATCAACAATTCAATAATATTTAAGATTATGGAGGATATAATGACTGATATCTATGATGTAACCGCCAGAGAAATTATAGATTCAAGGGGGAACCCGACGGTCGAGGTTGATGTGACGCTTTCTTGTGGTGCCAAGGGCCGTGCAGCGGTCCCGTCAGGCGCTTCGACAGGAACCCGGGAAGCCCTTGAACTCAGGGACGGTGATAAAAATCGGTATATGGGTAAGGGCGTTCAAAAAGCGGTTGATAATGTTAAGAATATTATCGCGCCTGAAATATGCGGTATGGATGCCGCAGACCAGTTTACTCTGGATAATTATATGATTGATCTCGATGGGACACCAAATAAGTCCAAACTTGGCGCCAATGCCATGCTCGGCGTGTCCATGGCGGCATCACGCGCGTCAGCGGATGCATATGCGCTTCCATTGTACCGGTATCTTGGGGGCATGAATGCAAGATTTTTGCCCATGCCGATGATGAATATCGTCAATGGCGGGGCACATGCTGCAAACAATCTGGATATACAGGAATTTATGATAATACCCATAGGCGCCAAAAGTATTTCGGAAGCGGTGCGCATGGGATCTGAAACTTTTCACAGCTTAAAGCGGATTTTAAAGGAAAAGGGGCTAAGCACGGCAGTGGGTGATGAAGGCGGATTTGCGCCTGATTTTTCTTCCAATGAAGAGGCTATCAAGGTCATTATGGATGCTATTTCTTCTGCGGGCTATAAACCGGGCGCAGATATCGGTTTGGCCATTGATGCTGCAGCCAGTGAGTTTTATGTTGATGGAAAATATTTTTTGGCATCGGAAAATAAAAAATTGACGGCCAAAGAAATGATTGATTATTACCAGGCGTTAATCGATCAATATCCCTTGTACTGCATTGAAGATGGGCTTGCTGAGCAGGATTGGGAAAACTGGAC
>JAJRPH010000259.1 GCA_024280875.1 Deltaproteobacteria bacterium
CTGCCGCAGGAGTCCAGCCCCAGCTGGCCAGCTGCTGATCCAGGTTCCCGGACCATACAACGCTGGTGAAATTATTAACGGTTTCCGTATAGGTGTCGCCGTTAGAATCAGTCAGGATAAAAGTTACTTCCATGTCCGCTGCCGGAATGGAGTCACTGCCCAGGTTGGTTACCACAATACCGGTAGACCAGGGCTGTGCACCGGTCAGGACATACGGGAAGTACATGCAGTCTTCAATGCCCTGGCAAGGTACCAGGTCAGCTCCGACAACTGTTCCGGAGAACAGGGCACCGCAAGGAATCGTAGTGGCAGACACTTCAAATTCAACAACATCGCCGGCAATGGCTTCATCAGCATTTACGTTATATGAAACGCAGAACTGGATGGTGTTACCGGAAATATCATTCAGGTCCAGTGTATTAGAAGTCGCGCACTTGGCTTCCCATGCACCGCATGTAGCACTGGCATCAGTTACACAATCTGATAAATAAAAGTCCCAGCTATCACTGCCGGCACCAATAAGATTTATGCTTTCCAGGTAAACGCCAGGTGTGCTGGTGGATAATTCAATCTGAAAATCACCGTCTGCCGGGAAGTCGCCTGTAACAGTAAAACATTTACTATAGGTTTGGCAGTAAGTTTCTACGTTCGGACCAGGATCGTCTTCGGTGCACAGTTCAATGACAGTATCATTGGAGCAGTATTCCAGCTCATCTTTATTGCATTCGTTAATTTCAAAGTCCTGCGGACCAAAATGACCGATTTCGTTATCACCGGTAAATGCCAGTCCCTGGGGAATAGATTCGTTGGAGATGGTCAGCTTGTTAAATGCTTCAAAGTCGATGACATCGGCACAGATTTCCGTGGTGGCGTCACTGTCCAAGAGCTCTTCATACAGACCAATTCTGAACCAGGGTCTTGCATTCTCACTTGCCCAAACGATCTGGCCAACGTCAGCATTAAGTTGAGTAATATAAACATGAATAATCTGTCCGCCGTCTTCTCCCCATACATAAGCTTGGAAGTCAGCAGGCTCCGGGAACCCGCCGCTAACAATGTATGATATTTCTACGTCCTCTTTATCCAGTTTAACCAGTTCGCCGGAATTGGGAACACCTACGGCAGTTGCGGTGCCTTTGATGTCTTTGCAGAGTTCCGGTTCCGTCTGATCCAGTTCAAGGTCGGTACCAGTTATTGTGATGCGGATCTCGGCATAGTCATTAGTGTCCAAATAATCAGCAATATCAACCCAGTCTGATTGTTCGAATGTCATCTTAATGGTACCAGCCTGATCACACGGGCTGTTTTCCGTCATTTCTGCAGAACGGTTAACAACGCTCAATGCCATTGCAGATGAGGTCATCAAACAGACCATCGCCACGGCGAGTAACACAAATAAAGCTTTCTTCATTTCTTTCCTCCTTGTTTTTAGTTACGTGTTTTTGCTTCTACTTTGATTAAACAATTTATTTTTAAAAGCCAACAATGATAAATACATCCGAATACTAAAGAAACGAATAATCTTGACGCCCCCTCCTTTCATTAATGTTTGAGTATTGACGGCTTCGTAAAAAGTCCAAATTCTGTGTTGCGCTGCATCCTTCGTTTCTTCATGGTACGACAAGTACGAATTATCACTCAGGATTTGCGCGCCTTGAATTTGAACTTTTATACTTTGCCGTCGAACTCTGACTTTTTATCGGTTCATCAGTTTTATTACCCAAAAATTATAAAAATCTAAATTTAAATTGAACTATTATTATAAAAAAAAACGAATGTCAAGGGCTTCTATCTGTCTTATAACAGGTTATTTCAGCAATCGGGTAGTTATATTCCCTGTTCATTATCTACCCGTAGCCAAATGTCATGCCGGTTATCATTGTCTGGTTTGTCGATGTTTAGTTTTATTTCAAAAAACGTGCCAACTCTTTCACCTGAGTCAGTCTCATCGGTTTGGATTCGATATGAACCGGCTGGCAGTGTAACCACAACCCGACCGACAAAATCAGTAATTGTTTTAAAATACAACCCATTCCCTTTGACGGTAACCAATGTACCACCACATTCTTCACCCGGGGAATAGATTTCATTATCGTCTTTGTCATCATATACCATGGCCCAGAGCGTTGAGCTGCCAGGTACCCAAAGCGTTGGCTCTGCCGATTTCGCAAAATCCACCACCATCATCAAATATTTACTGGCTTCGCCGGTATCATCGTTTTTAACATATATAGCCAGTAGACTGAGGCCGGCATCGGTAAAATCAGGATTCAGGAGTATTAATGGCTTGTTTTTACTCCGATTGATCTCTGCTTTAAATTTGGTGGCAAATATCTGAAAGGCCATATTTTTTAATGAAATCGTGGTTGAACCGAATATGGAACCAATTACTTCATCCGACTCCGCGGCCTGGTACCCGGTGTCCGATATTCTGTCCGCAATCCTCCGACCATCTTCAGAAATCCTTGAAAAATAGGCATTTTTAATCATATCCCGCCCATGGGCTGTGGCTGACTCATACAAATGGCGATTAAATACCACCGGGGCAACACCGTTTTTGAGCAAATCGCTGATCTCCAGATTGTCCTTAATGATCTCATCCGGATCCATTCCCAGTACTTCTGCCATTGCCAGTGGATTGGCCCGGGCCTGGTTGATCAGCGCCAAATATTCGTTCTCAAATATCCACATGGGCTTTGCGGCAAAATCACATGCCGCCACATAGACATTTACCTGTGACGGACCGATTTGAAACAGACCGGCATCCATTGCCGCACCAGCGTCTCTAAAAGCGGGATTCAGTATTTTACGATTTTGCAAATTCCCCGGATCCAATTCACTACGGAACATGCTCTCAAAAATCCGATCAACCGCCATTTCCGGAGAAATATAATTGAAAAAACCCAGCATCCCCAGCGATTCGTCGGAAACAAACACATTGTATCCGGTGGCTGCGATCCGGTCTTTCACGGAATCCCCATTCAGTGAGGTATAGTCATAATACCGTTGAGATACCATGTCCGCTACATGGGCACGGGCTGCCTGGTAAACATCCGTGTTAAAACTTACCGGTAGTAATCCGTTAATCAGAATATGCTGTAATTCCGGTAGCTCCTGAAGCAATGTGTCGGGATCAATACCAAAAGATTCCGCCATAGCCAGCGGGTTTTCCCGGGCTTCATTGATTTTATCCAGCAGCGCCGTTTCATAGGCCATGGGCATCAGGTTTTCAGCCCATGCAAAATGCAGTGGCAAAAACACCCAGAAAGCGCATAACCAAATGATATATATTAATGTATGTTTCATAATTCGTAATTTATTTATAAGTTATCTTTAAAAAAGTTTATCATTAATTGAATCTCAACATAACTATTGAGCAAATTCCGTGCCACCTGAAAACCATGCCCCACCAATTGCTCCCGTTAAAAAAAATCAACGAGCATGCTCATCTTCAATACGGAATCTTGCATATTGGGATATGGAATTGGTCAAATAAAACCAGCCCTGGCTAGATATAGCCAATCCCTTTCCCAAACCTGATAAGCTTTCCCACAGGGGACCGTGGGAACGAGGAATTTTCCCCTTTCGACATTCATTATTCCTTGTTCGATATTCGAAATTCAACAAAGTTCGGGCGGCCCTCATTTTGTGATATCCACCATAAATACATAGCGGGCGTATTGAGACGTAACCTGTTTTTTAAAACCGAATGTCGAATATTGAACAGGGAATGTCGAATTACGAAGTCTTCTTCATAGTTTGCTTGGCAGTACGCGTAGAGCCGGATACGCCTCTCATAACGGCGGATTACGCTTCGCTAATCCGCCCTACGCTGGCTTCGCCGTAATTTGAAGCGGGTGATGTTCCGCTACGGATAAGCTGCCCGGAAATATGATTTCCAATCTTTGTTTTCGGTAGCGATTCTGCCGTTCGAATAACACGGACAGCAAAATCGACTAACCGTTCTTCAAGGTCAAATTTTTTGCATCCCTTCGACATTCAGCATTCCTTGTTCGATATTCGAAATTCAAAAATTCTGATGTATTGAGACACTACCCGTTTATTTTTTAAAATTAAATGCCGAATAATGTGATTGCTTCAGTCGTTCCTCCTTCGATTGACAGAAAATTCTAATTGAGGCGATTTTAGCTCAGGCACTATTTAACCTTTGAACGGAATGTCCGATTTTTGGCTGGTTGGGCCTTAAAAAATACAACTTGCAAACCAACGAACAAAATTGTAAAATTAAAAAAAATTTGACACAACTCAATTTATTTTAAAGGGATAAAATGAAGCCTGAAGATATTTCCATATTCGACCTAAGCCCCCCAGAGAAATTGCAACTGGTAGAAGACATATGGGATGATCTTGCAGCCTTGCCGTCAACGGTTCCTGTACATGAATGGCAAAAAGACGAGTTGGCTCGCCGGAAAGCCAATTTGATGAGTAAGCCAACTTCCGGACTCACATGGGACGAGGTCAAGCACAGAATTAGAAGTCGCTATGGCCGTTGAACTAATAATCGCTCGCGAAGCACAGCAGGACGTTGAAGAAGCATATGGCTGGTTTGAAGATTGTCGGCCAGGTTTAACAAACTCGTAAAAAGTCAGATTCCGATGGCAAAGAAAAAAGCTCCAAATTTAAGGCGCGCAAATCCTGAGTGATGATTTGTACTTAGCGTACCATGAAGAAACGAAGGATGAAGCGCAACACAGAATTTGGACTTTTTAC
>JAJRPH010000260.1 GCA_024280875.1 Deltaproteobacteria bacterium
GTTCCTCCTGAAGGCGCAGCACACTTCAACACACCTCAAACACGCACCGTCACAACACCGATCCCACCAAACATCGGCAGATTTCGGCCATTCCCGCCACATATCCCAATTCCGCAAGGTTCCCTGCTAATTCACAACGCCCCTTTAATTTACTTAAAAAACGCGAAGGACTTGAACAGGTTCGCGTAAGAAGTCAACCTGCTCTTGTTGCCCGAACGACTTTTACGACGATGGCGACCTTGCTACTGGAATTAGTGGGAACGCGAAAAGCAAAAAAAACAATACAGAAACAAATGCCATTGCCTTTTGCGGCATAGCTTAACATTCTAAAAGGATATTCGGATATTTGTTAAGCAAACAGTAAAAACGGCGTGAAAGCCAACCGTGTTTGAGCCGAGTTAAGCCAACGCCCAGTTATAAAAAGAAACCGCCTTTACAGGAAAAATAAAAGGGTTAAAAAACAAATCACTGGGTAGAAAAAGTTTAATCTAAAACGGACAAGCAGGATCACTTTGTTAAATTTTGAGCCATAAACGGCTTGCGGACCCGAAGAACCTAATTTTAGACCTTACTTTTTAACAGGCTTATATAGATTAATTAAAAAATATTTATACCAGAAAAATTATTTTTCAAGTTTTTAATAATAACAAATTTTCACAAATCTCCACAAAGTCTTTTTTTGATGATTGCTTCATGGGCTGATTAAAAGCAAAACACAGAAAAGCTATATCCTTATCAGAGCAAATATATTTATAAAAACAACATGGAAATAAACGAAATCAGCGATGACAGATAAATAATAAAAAACAAAAGAGGCATCAGCAATGAAAGGATCCTTGGCTTGGCGCCTCCGATAAACCCGTCCATTCGTAAAAAGCCTTCGGTTGGATAAAAAACAGTTTCTTTTCCGTCAGGGCTTTCAACTTTTCTGATTTTCGGGTTAAAAAAAATTGATTCATCAGAAATTATATATTCCCCTTTGCGATTGAGCTTTCGTTCAAGATACCGTGCCTGGAAATACCGCAATTTAAGTTTTAGCTGAAGCCTTGTCGAGGAAGCCGCCCAGAAGGCATTAATGGATATTCCGATGGCATGGCTGAAAAAAATAAAAAGCATGAATATCGGGTTCAACGGCTGACCAGTATCGTCAAGAACAGCCGCCAGAAAACTCATTGTAATGAAAATGACAATCAGATTCATCAAAATAAATGCAAGTTCCGACCACCTCAAACGATTTTCAATTCTATCAATCAACGAAATAACGGCAAGGTATTTTTTGGTAGATTCACGACTTGTTTTTATATCAGTATCTTCCATCACTCAACCCTTTCAATTTAGATTATGCACTGATCCGCCCAAAACAATTAGCAACCGGATTTTATAAAAAAATAAATGAAACAGGATTACCCGTCAAGGCATTATCCGCTTTCAGTAAAATTTTATCGTTTTTATTGTCTTATTTCCATGCAAACTATCTATTAGCATAAGGCCTTAATTGATAATTAACATCATATTCTATCAATATAACAACAGATCCTGCTTAAATTATCATTTATTCAAATTGTTGACTCGTCCTTTACAAATCTTCTCTTGGGTGATATTTTTATTCTATCTCAATTTATAGGTGTTTTAATATTTAAAACTGAATCCTTAAATTATCAGGAGCCTCACATGGAATTTATCAAAATTCGGTTTACCAATGATTTTGATCGCATGGGGTTAAAATTCGAAAAGACCATCGCCGAAATGTTTCACACCATGAATCCCATGTTCTCATTTGCCAAAAATTCATGGAAGCCTCCCATTGACATCTTTGAAACTCCGGACAGCATTCTGATTACCGCTGAAATCGCGGGAGTTGAAAAAGAAGACCTGGAACTCGAAATAAACAGCCGAGCCATCAGAATCTCAGGCAGACGTACCCCCATGCCATGCGCCGATGACGGAAGATACAGGCTGGCAGAAATTCAATACGGTGTTTTTGAACGCATCATGAGCCTGCCGGTAATGATAGAGCCCGAAAAAGTTACTGCTTCATACAAAAAAGGCCTGCTTCAAATTAATTTGACAAAACGGACGCATGAAATCAGCTACAAAATTCCCATTTCTGATGAGTAAACAATCAAACTAAGAAATATATCCGGAGGGACCCAATGAATCAAAAACAGCAAGCTGAATCCTTTGCAAACGAAAAAATACCGGAGATTCTACCGATTCTTCCTTTGTTTGATGTGGTCATGTTTCCAAAAATGGTTCTGCCGCTGATTGTATTACAGAAGGAATCCATTCAGTTAATAGATGAAGCCATGTCCAAAAGCAGAATCATCGGCACAGTTGCCTCAAAATTCACTGAACCGAAAACCGACTACACATCTGACGACCTCTACACTATTGGATCCAGCGCGGTGATCCTGAAAATGGCAAAAATAGATGAAGACAAAGCTCAACTTCTTCTTCAAGGGCTGGGAAGATTTAAAATAACGGATTACACCTCTAAAAAGCCCTACTTTCAGGCCCACATTAATGAACTTGAGAGTCAATTAGCCAAAGACAAGGAAATCGAGGCACTAATGGCAAACCTGATCAATCAGTACCAGCGGATTGTCGAACTGTCCTCCGGCCTGCCGAATGAAATGGCTTCCATGGCAAAATCATTGGACGAGCCGGACATCCTTGCGGACATGATAACATCCACCATCAACTCCACCACTAAGGAAAAGCAGGAAATACTGGAAACACTGGATGTCAAGGAACGCCTGAACAAAGTGACGAAAATGGTCAACTACCAGCTGGAAATACTGGAAATGGGCAATAAAATCCAGACCCAGGTAAAAGGCGACATGGACAAGCAGCAACGGGAATATTATCTTCGCCAGCAGTTAAAAGCCATTCGTGAAGAACTAGGAGAAACCGATGACGGCAACGTGGAGATTGAAGAATACCGGACGAAGATTGCTGAAAAAAACCTCCCGGAAGTGGTAAAAAAAGAAGCGGAACGTGAACTAAACCGGCTTTCCAAGATGCACTCTTCATCCGCCGAATATACAGTTGCCCTTACTTACCTTGACTGGATTACCGAACTGCCCTGGAATGAAAGTTCAAAAGACAATCTGGACCTTGTAAAAGCTCAAAAGATTCTGGACTCGGATCATTATGGCCTGGATAAAGCAAAAAAACGAATTATAGAATATCTGGCAGTCCGAAAACTCAACCCGGCTCTTAAAGGGCCCATATTATGCCTTGTGGGCCCCCCGGGAACCGGGAAAACCTCGCTCGGCCATTCAATCGCCAATGCGCTTGGACGTAATTTTATCAGAATCGCTTTGGGCGGTATGCGTGATGAGGCGGAAGTAAGAGGGCACCGCCGAACATATGTGGGGGCATTGCCCGGCCGAATTATTCAGGGAATCCGGCGGGCCGGCTCCAACAATCCGGTTTTCATGCTGGATGAAATCGATAAAGTGGGCAGCGACTTTCGCGGTGATCCGTCATCGGCCCTGTTAGAAGTCCTGGACCCGGAACAAAATTTTTCATTTGAGGACCATTACCTGGATGTACCGTTTGACCTGTCCCAGGTGATGTTCATCACAACAGCCAATATGTTGGATACGATTCCCCCGGCTTTAAGAGACCGGATGGAGGTCTTGCGACTGTCGGGTTATACGCTGGAAGAAAAAACCAAAATCGCATCCCGTTACCTTATCCCCAGACAGCGAGAAGCAAACGGCTTGAAATCAGAACATATTTCATTCACAAAAGGGGCGATCAAACAGATCATCAGCGGCTATACCCTGGAAGCCGGGTTAAGAAACCTTGAACGGGAAAGCGGGAATGTCTGCCGGAGTGTGGCAGCCAGTATTGCAAAAAAAGAAAAAAAATCCGTCAATATCAATACAAAAAATCTTGCCAAATATTTGGGCCCGGTTCGCATCACCAATGAAATGAAAAAACGGGTGGCCACCCCGGGCGTTGTCATGGGCCTGGCCTGGACGGAGGCTGGTGGAGATATCCTGTTTATTGAAGCCACTTCCATGCGGGGCAACGGCAGATTGACACTAACCGGTCAGCTCGGTGACGTCATGAAAGAATCGGCCACTGCCGCATTGAGTTACATTCGTTCCAATGCCGCATCCATCGGCATTGAAGATGACTACTTTCAAACCCATGATATTCACATTCATGTACCGGCCGGGGCGACCCCCAAAGATGGACCATCAGCAGGAGTAACCATGCTGACTGCCATCACATCCGTATTGACCGGTGCAACCACACATAAGGATCTGGCCATGACCGGCGAAATTACTTTACGGGGACAGGTCATGCCCGTCGGGGGGATTAAGGAAAAAGTACTTGCAGCACACAGATCCGGCATCAAGACAATTATTATGCCTAAATTATGCGAAAAAGATTTACTCGATGTTCCCAAAAAAGTAAAATCCGCAATCAAATTCCATTTTGTGGATAATATGAAGGATGTTTTAAAAATTGCACTTAACCAATAGCCTGATTCAGATAAAAGAGATTGGAATTATATATCACTTTTTAATTCTACTAAAAAAATCCAGTCAATTAAAACTACAATTTTTTGCTGTATTGATTTTAACCGCAGCTGTTTTATACGGCTGCGGAACCACTCAGACGGCTGCGCCGGTCACGCCGTTTTCAAAAAATTCATATGAAATATACGGCAAGGTCTACCACCCCATTGACAGTGCAATCGGGTTCCGTCAGCAGGGAGTGGCTTCCTGGTACGGTAAACAATTCCATGAGAAGAAAACCGCCAATGGTGAAACCTATAACATGCATGCAATGACCGCTGCCCATAAAACACTTCCCTTCGGCACAATGATTGAAGTTAAAAATGTCGAAAACAATAAAACAACAATTGTCCGAATCAATGACCGGGGGCCTTTTTGCCGGGACCGCATTATCGACCTGTCTTTCAGCGCGGCAAAAGAAATTGGCATGATCAAAAACGGGACTGCGACCGTTGAAATCGTGGCCCTGGGCACTGATGACGAGGTGTTGGCAGAATCCACCAAAATCAAACAGAACATCAGCACGAGCACCGACCCGGCCAATCTTTATTTTACCGGAGACTTCACTATACAAGTGGGATCATTTGGTGATCCGGGCAATGCAGAGAAATTAAAAAAATCCCTTGAAAAAATTACCAAAGATGTCCACGTTGTTGCTTTTAAAAAAAACAACCGGACCTTTTACAGGGTCCGCGTAGGCCGGTTTAACTCTCTCAAACAGGCCCAGACCATGGAACAACATCTGGTTCAAAACGGCTTTAAAAATGTCTATACCATAGCCTGGGACTTATAATAGTGCCTGAACGAAAACTGCCAATGATCTCACTTGAAGGCACCCTGGAACATATCACCTTCCATAATGAACAGAATCATTATACGATTGGACGCCTGAAAACAGGCTTTCCTAAGACAACGGTCACCATTGTGGGACATTTGCCGAAAGCTCTGGTGGGTGAGGTCATCAAACTGTCCGGCAAATGGACCACCCACCACAGGTACGGCCAGCAGTTCAAATTCGAGACCGCTGAAATCCTTCTTCCCGCATCCATTGATGGCATCCGGAACTATCTGACATCCGGGATACTGAAAGGTATCGGGCCATCCACATCTGAAAAAATTATTGCCCGGTTTGGGGAACAGACCTTTGCCATCATGGAAGAAAGTCCTGAAAAATTAAGACAAATTGACGGCATCGGCAAAAAAAAAGCAGCCTTGATCCATTCACACTGGCAATCACATCATTGCCTGACATCAATCATGAAGTTTCTGCAGGAAAACGGTATTAAACCCGTCTACAGCGGGAAAATTTATAATGCATACGGAAATGAAGCCCTCGATATTATCCGTCAGGATCCTTATCGACTGGCAAACAATATACCCGGAATCGGTTTTCCGGCGGCCGACAAAATAGCCAGAGCCCTCGGCATTGAGATGAACATCTATGATCGCGCACAAGCATGTATTTTGGATCTACTCAGGGAAGCCATCGGCGACGGACATGTTTATATACGGAAAGAAACTCTTTTAGAACGAATCAGCGAGCTTTATGAAATCGATTCTCAAACAGCAGAAGATAGCCTCGAAGACCTTTCCAACTCTGGCGATGTCGTGGTTGAATCATTTTCAAAAACGTCCGAAGAGCACGCTGTTTACTTAAAACCCATGTGGCAGGCGGAACACGCCATTGCCAATCGGATTTTTGCCCTGCTTTCCATTCCAATCACTCCGTTGCCGACACCGGTAAAAAATGTTCTGTCCGAAGTGGAAAATACACTCATCATCTCGCTGTCACAGGAACAGCAGACCGTACTGGAAACCATAACAAAGCATAGAATCAGCATCATTACCGGCGGGCCCGGAACCGGAAAAACCACCCTTATCAAATCAATCACCGAAATGAACAGAATTCTCGGCCGAAGCGTTTGTCTTGCGGCACCGACCGGTCGCGCGGCCCGAAGACTCGCAGAAGTCACCGGCCACAAAGCACATACCATCCATAAAATCCTGGAGTACAGCTTTGCAGAACAGCTCTTTGGAAAAGACCAGGACGATCCCATTGATGCGGATATAATTATCATTGACGAAGTATCCATGGTGGATACCATTCTGATGCATCATCTTTTAAATGCCATACCGTTAAACGCCACGGTCATCATGATCGGGGATGCTCACCAGCTGCCGCCGGTGGGACCAGGGAACATGCTTTCCGACATGATCGCATCAGAAAAAATTCCTGTGTTTTACTTAAAAACAATCTTTCGCCAGGCCGCACAAAGCCCGATTATTGTTAATGCGCATCATGTCCGCAATGGGGAGTTCCCGCATCTGAATAAAATGAATGAGCCCTTTGACTCTGAAGCGGAGTTTTACTTTATTGAGCAGCATACCCCGGAAAATGTTGTATCATCCATCGTAGATCTGTGTTCAAAAAAGCTGCCGGACATATTTAACCTGAATCCAGTTGATGATATCCAGGTCTTATCCCCCATGCACAAGGGAGTGGCCGGCACCATTAATTTAAATCGGCAGCTTCAGGCAGCGTTAAATAAGAACCCAGGCACTTTGTCCCACGGAAATAACCTGTTTAAAATCGGCGACAAAGTCATGCACCTGAAAAACAATTATCAAAAAGATGTTTTTAACGGTGATATCGGAGCCATCACCCAAATGGACAAAGCAGGCAACCTGTTGTGTGTGGACTTTTACGGCAAAAATGTTGAATACAGCCTTGAAGAAATTGATGAACTGGCCCTCGGATATGCCATATCCGTTCATAAATCCCAGGGATCGGAATACCCCGCGGTGGTTCTGCCGCTGATCACTCAGCATTATATCATGCTTCAAAGGAACCTTCTCTATACCGGGATCACGCGCGCACAAAAATATGTGGTGTTGGTCGGCACAAAAAAAGCCCTTTCCATTGCCGTAAAAAATAATAAACCTCAATTGAGATGTTCCGGATTATCCGACCGCCTGTGCTCAATGGCCCGTTAACCCGATTCTCATGAAGAATTTATTTAAGATAAATATTGAAATAATTATTTAAAACAATATGTTATAAAGAATAGAAATTTTGTTAAACATTTAAATAAATTCTTCTCCCTTCGGGCAAGCCTGATTCGCCCATTTGCTTCGTTATAAGCGGTTTGCGGTAAACCGCGCTACAGCTTCACCGCTTATGCCTTGCAAATGAATGAATCAGACTTGTGAGAAATCCGAGTTAACCAACTGTTGAAAAACTATTTTAACCTTGAATGTCACGAATATTTAATATATGGTTTTACATTAATTTAAATTCATCCTGTTATTTTAGGTACTTGTGTATACAAAAACAAAATGGCGCAGCCTGGAAATTTACTTTTGGCCGGAGTTTTAAAATGAAAAATTATTTAGCGATGTTGATGATCGCTTTTATATTACTCATCAGTTATTCAACCGCCTGCCTTGCAAAAGACATGTATGTCGGAGATATTAACAAGCTGAATCTCCGGTCCGGAAAGGGAGTAAAATATCGGGTCATTACAACACTGGGGCCCGGAGAAAAAGTGACGGTTAAATCGACGGCCGGTGAGTGGACAAAAATAGGCACAATAGACGGCAACGAGGGATGGGTGGTTTCCAGGTACCTGACCGGTGAAAAACCCGCCAATGTCAAAATCGAAGATTTAAAAATTCAGATGGAAACACTTCAGGAACATCTTGAGATAGCAACACTTGAAAACCGAAAATTAAAAGAAGAAAATATCAGTTTAACAACCCGCCTGAATGAGAACAGCCTCAAATTGGGAAACGTTAAAAAATCATTAAATGATTTAAAAACCGATTCTGGTCAATACCTTACCTTAAAAGAAAAGTATGATAAGATCGCAAAAGAGGCAAACAAAAAGGATATCAAAATAAAATCATTGGAAAAAAAAGTGGATGATCAGTATATTGCTGTTGCAATGAAATGGTCCATGACCGGTGCCGGAATCCTTCTTGTCGGTTTTTTTCTGGGTAACCGGACAAAACGGAAACGGTCTTCTCTCTTATAACATCAAGCGTGGTAATATCAAAATGGAACACGAATCAGATTTTTTAGTTATTGGAAGCGGCGTGGCCGGTTTACTATTTGCCTTAAAAGTGGCGAACCACGGCACTGTTACCATTATCACCAAACGAAACATTGCGGAAAGCAACACTGCCTACGCCCAGGGAGGAATTGCATCGGTTTTGGCCAAAACCGACACTTTTGAAGCGCACATTGCAGACACTCACACATCCGGCGACGGTATTTGTAATGAAAAGGTCGTGGAAATGGTGGTTAAAAACGCACCGGAGCGGATACACGAATTGATTGACCTGGGAGTGAAGTTCAACCGAA
>JAJRPH010000261.1 GCA_024280875.1 Deltaproteobacteria bacterium
ACAATTTACACCATTTTTTTCTGGGACCTTCACCGATAATCCGGCAGTCCGTGCAGTTTAAAACCCGGCAGTCCTTGGTTTTAAGCTCTTCTTCCGTATATCCGGTCAATTTTTCAGCCGCCTGATTGGCAGCGATAATCCTTCCCATAGTATCCACGACAAGAAGACCGTCATTAAACGTATCCACCATAGTTTTCCAATATTTGCTGATATCCAGCATAGTTTCAACCATCTCAACTCCCTCTTTTATGATGCTTCAAATGTTAACCTGATAACCGCCAATTAACACCTGTTAAGGTAAGATGTATTTCCTTAAAATGCAATAGATTTGCTGTTTTTTTTAAAAAGTAAACTTAACAGGTTTAATACCCAACGAAAACATAAATTTTAGTAGATATAGTTGTAAGCTCTATATTTCAACTAGTTATAATAAAAATGAAACTTTGGCACATTCATTGCTTATACGCTTGGTGATACCACTTGAGATTAACAGTCTGGCTCATGCACAGGCAGATTTTAAAGTTTTTTTAATTATAATTGTAAAACAGGAGGTAACACATGGATCATTTTAAATCATCTGTTAAGTTATGGTGTTTAAGTTTCGGGATTATTTTTTTATTGGCCGTTTCATTGCCACTTCCGGCATTTGCGGCAAATGATATTGACGAGCTCAAACTAGAGGTAGAAACACTTCAGAAAAAAATCGAGAAACTGGAAAAAACAAGTTCATGGAACCAGGATGATATTGATGACCTTTCCAAACGAGTGGACAAAACCGAGATGCACACTGTAAGCGACAAGGTCATGTTTAATATCGATTTCCGTACAAAAGCGGAATCCATCCATTACAACGACATGCGCAGAGCCCCTGCACAACTGGTTGGTGCTTTTTTTACCCCCGTGTCCATGGGCGGATTTGACGGCGCCACCCTGGGACAGATTCAGGGAGCTATGGGCAGTATGATAGCCAACAATATGCTTCCCGCAGTTGAAAAATACGATGCTGACAACAATGTGATCTATACCAACAAATTCCGGCTGAACATGAAGGCCAATTTAAATCCCCATGTCAATTTTAACGGTCGCCTGGCAGCATACAAGGTGTTTGGCGACAGCACCGGGGTAAAATTCAACCAGGGCAGCCTGGGCGACGTGACTTTTGACGGCAACACCTCCAGCCTGCCCCACGGGGATACCATCCACCTGGAACGGGCCTATTTTGTGTATAAAAACGATATCGGCGATGATGTGCACTGGCATCTTTCCCTCGGCCGTAGACCCTCCACCGACGCCCCCCCCCTTGAGTACGGAAATTACGATCTGGTAAGCGGATCACCTTTGGGTGCCATAATCAACTGGCAATTTGACGGCGCATCCCTGGGATTCAACTTCGGGGACGCAATCGGCGTTCCAGGGGCCTCGTTTAAGCTCTGCTACGGGGTCGGGTTTGAAAACGACTATGGCAACTCAAGCACACTCGGATACAACGGTTCCGATTTGACCGATGTCCATCTGTTTGGGGTTATATCAGATCTCTTTGATACGGGAACCACCCGGTTGATGCTTAACTACTCTCATGCATGGGACATCACAGACGGATTTACCGGCCTGACAGTCATGCCGTTTATCGTATCCAAAAACCCGGCTGACGGAACATACAACTTTTCCCAAAACACCGGCGGATTTATTACCCGCATGGAACCCAGCACAAACATCGGCGACTGGGATGCGGCGACCCTGCTGCTCAGTTCAAAAATCGATGTGGACACTGACAGTGAAAACGAGGGCATCGACTGGTTTATTAATGGGTCATGGTCCCACACCAACCCTTCACAGGTTTCAAAAAATCCTTTTTACGAAATCCTGGGGGCAGGCCTGCTTTCTTCCAACGGCAACCTGAGGGAAAGAGACGGCTACTCAATTTACACCGGGACGGTTCTCCCCATGCCGTTTAATGGAAGGCTTGGGCTTGAATACAACTGGGGCTCCAAGTACTGGTTCAACTTCACGGGAGCGGAAGATTCCCTTATCGGCAGCAAGCTGGCTGTCCGTGGCGAAGTTTATGAAGCATACTATATTCAGCCGATTTACAAGCATAACTTTTTCGCCAAGATCGGTTCTCAGTACTATAATTATGATTACACCGGAAGCGGGAATCCCTTAGGCGCGCCGGTAAAGATCAGTGAGATGACCTCTCTGGACGCCTTAAATCCAGTGGCGGATAAGGTATGGAATTATTATGCATCAGTTACATTCAGGTATTAATTCTTACGGGCCACTGAAATGTAAATATTCTCAGGCCGGCTTAACCAGGAGTCAATAAAAACATGAGCAACACTTTTTTAACAACAATAAAAGGACAGATCTCGGACGGATATGATCTTGCCTTTACCAGAAAATGGCCAAGTTGGGTGGGAGGTATCCTGATTGCCATCATGGCCCTGATGATATTCCTGTGGAATGCGCCATGGGGAATTGCTGGTGGATATCATAACTGGGGGGATTGGATTTTCTATCTCATCGGCCTTTCAGACAAGCGGCCCGAACTTCCCTGGCTTCAAACCCTCTCGGTATCAAACGCCGGTATATTTATCGGCGGCCTGGCCTCCGCCCTTTTAAGCCGTCAGTTCAAATTCCGCCGGGCTCCAGGGCTCGAATATATCAAAGCCATAGTTGGCGGCACCCTCATGGGATCAGGTGCAGCCCTTGCAGCCGGCTGTAATGTGGGCGCATTTTATTCAGCAGTGAGCGGCTTTGACATCGGCGGATATGCCATGATGATCGGGCTCGGTATCGGGTCATTCATAGGTTTGAAATTCCTGCTATGGGAGATGGAGCACCTGCCCGCGAAACAGCCTGCCCCACCCCCCGTATCTTCACCCGGCCATGGGCCGGACTGGGAAAAAATAAAACCATATATCGGAGCCCTGATCGCAATTGCTGTTGTGGCGGCTTTCTATGCCTACTCAGCATTTGACCAGTCGCTCTACGGCGGCCTTTTGTTCTTCGGCTTCCTGATTGGCCTGTTCATGCATCGCTCCCGATTCTGTTTTGTGCGGGGTTTTCGGGAACCGTTCATGACAGGAGATGCGGATATGGTACGGGCCGTAGCAATCAGC
>JAJRPH010000262.1 GCA_024280875.1 Deltaproteobacteria bacterium
AAAGCATATTGGTTCATCTGATTCTTGCCTCAATTTAATTAGTTCTCTAACTTTTGCACCGCCATATTCTTTAATTCATAAAGAAAATCCGTTACTTTTACCTGCTGGGGGCAATGTTCCTGACATTGATAACAGGTCAGGCAGACCCAGAGCATCCTGGCGCCGGAAGCTGCTTCCTTCAAACCCGAACCCAGACAATACATAATCTGATGGGGGAGCAATCCCAGGCTTTCCATTGGATTTTCATAATTCTTCACAACCGGACAGACTGTGGTGCAGGTCTGACAGCCGAAACAACCGGCAAAGGTATTATCACCGGAACCTGTAAGCCCTTTTTTGCCTGCTTCTTTCTGTAAATCCAACAAACTGCCGGGATTTATAATAGAATCGAACTCACCGGCCAGCGCCTGTTGGGCCTTCCGTAGGGGGTTTGTATATACTTCTTTTTGCAGATTTTTTCGATTCAAGCCACGGACCAGGGAAAAAGGTGAAAGCATCATGGGTTCCGCACCCTCTTTTTGAACCAGCTCTTCCCTGACGCTCAGCCATAATTCCCTTAAATTTATCCCGGAAGGACAAACCACTGTGCAGCGATCACAATTCGTACAAAGATAAACCCCTTCAACAATTACGCCACGCTGGGCCTGGCTGAGTTTTTTACCGCTGGCCAAGGATTTTAAAACAGCCATCTTCTCCGAGGGAAGAATATACGGATTGCCCCTGGCCTCACTGGCCATCATTGCAGAGCAATATCGGCTGCAGGTGCTGCAATGGGTACAGGCATCCAGCTCCATTATCTGCCGGGTGATGATATTTTCCCGCCTGGATGTCTCCTTACTCATAACGGAATTGCTCAGAAGACTGACGGGAGTGGCAATAATATGAAACATTTTACTGAAAGGAAGGTAAGCCAGCCCCAGAAAACAGGCCAGAAAATGCAGATACCATAAAAAGTTAACCGCCCCGGCATGATCCAGCCCAACGGCCACCGGATTTAAAAGCTTTGCGGTCGCATACCCGGTAAATGCCCATTTATTTGAGGCATGACATTCTGCGCAATAATCCTCATTCAGTCCACGCCCGAATTCGATCATTTCCGGATCAAACGGTTCTTTCACGGTTGCAGAAGCCAGACCATTTTCCTTGACCCAGAAACTCTCCAGGGCTTGAATATCCGATTCATCATCTAAGGCGGCATATTCCTCCTGCATATCGCCAAACACGGTGGGAGATGCGATTTTCATCCCTTCCAGCAATAACCCCGAAACCATGATCACGGCCAGAATAATGATCGCATATTGATCCATGGCATTGGTTTTCAAACGGGGGACTTTAAAAACAAACCGCCGAAAGACGGCAATCAGCAACCCCGCCACCACCATAGCGCCGAATAAATCCCGTAAAAATAAATAGGGATTCAGCGTAGAATAATAGTCATTAAATATGTTTTCACTGATGATAGCCTCAAGGGCATGCATAAACAGCAACAGCATAAATCCCCAGTAGATAAGGATATGCATCAGCCAGCGCAGCGGATCATCTTTTAACGTCCGGATCTGAAAAATAACATCTATAATAAAAACTTTTATCAGGGTAAACAGTTTTAAACTGAAAATAATACCTGCAATGCCTTTAACAGCTGCAACCAGTCTCTCAGATGTGGCAATTGCTTCCGCCCCAAAGCCGATTTTTCGTGAAAACCAGGTAAAAAGTTTAAACATCAGCCCCAGGCTGAATATGCCTAACGAAATATACAGGAGTACATCAAACACCATGCTCAACCTCTAACTAATTTAATTCACGATAAAAAATATCATCCGCCATTCGAACACACCTTTTCAACGGCCGACACCAGTTCGTCATCGGTAAACGGCTTGGCAAGATAATCATAAGCCCCTGATTTCATTGCCTTCACCGCATTAGATACAGTGGAATAACCGGTCATGACAATAATGCATACCGCCGGCCTTTCCTTTTTAATCATTTTTAATACATCCATTCCGTCCATATCCGGAAGCATCATATCCAGAAGGACGAGATGGAATTGTCCTGATTTTAGAGCGTCAAGCCCCGATTTCCCGCTTAATTGCCGCTCAACCATATACCCCTTTTCAGAAAGGATGAGATGGCACGCATTACAAATAACACTTTCATCATCTATAATAAGGATATTAACAGGTTTCATGCGATCCCCTCCCCCCCTTCTTTTCTAAAATCCACGGGTGAAATCGGTAAATCAATAATAAAACAACTTCCTTTCCCCGAGCGGCTTTCAACCCGGATGCTCCCCTGATGGTTCCGGATAATTCCATAACTGACCGCCAAACCAAGTCCTGTGCCACTTGGTTTGGTAGAAAAAAACGGGTCAAAAATCTTACGAATCTCTTTTTCGTTCATACCGCATCCGTTATCGGCGATTTCTATTCTTAATTCGGCTTGCTCAGAATCCATGCGGGTTTTAATGGAAATGATACCATCATTCTCAATCGCATGCACAGCATTGAGTAAAATATTGATCAATACCTGCTCAATCTGATTTTCGTCCAATAATGTCTGAGGGAGATCATTCTCCAGATCTTCATCAATACGAATATGGTGAATATAAAATTCGTTATTTAAAATCATTGCTGTCCGGTTAACTTATGAAAAATATCAATATGTTAAAAATATAAACCCCGGTCAAGTTGCAATTTTGGAAAATAGTTTTTCTATTTATTTTACAGCGATTGTTTTATTTTTGATTTTTTAATCTAAATT
>JAJRPH010000263.1 GCA_024280875.1 Deltaproteobacteria bacterium
AGCGTAAACAAATGATAAACGATTAACATAAAAGAACAATTGGAACAAATGATTTAATTTTAGCAATATGAATCAAACCGGTTGAGCTATCAGGGGCAAATATGTTAAAAATAACAGGAATAAACATTTGATAGTCTCGTAAAAAGTCAGATTTCGACGGCAAAGTATAAAAGTTCAAATTCAAGGCGCGCAAATCCTGAGCAATGATTCGTACTTAGCGTACTTTGAAGCAGCGAAGGATGTAGCGCAACGCAGAATTTGGGCTTTTTACGAAGCCGTCAACATTTCAGCGAATAAACGCTTCATAACAGCTTGTTGAACAGGTGAAAGGCCCTGCCATGACATACAGAGAAGAAACCGACAGTCTCGGAAAGGTTCGTGTGCCGGAAGAATTCTATTATGGCCCTCAGACCCAGCGCGCTGTTGAGAATTTTCCCATCAGCGGCCTGAGACTGCCGGACATTTTTATCCATTCCCTGGCAATGCTCAAAAAACATGCCGCGACGGTCAACCAGACACTTGGGATCGTCTCTGCCGAAATAGCCGGGGCAATTGTTCAGGCCTGCCGGGAAGTTATGGACGGTAAATTTCAAGACGACTTCCCGGTGGATGTCTTTCAGACCGGCTCCGCCACGTCCACCAACATGAACATAAACGAAGTGATCGCCTGCCGGGCCAATGAAATTTTAACGAAGAAAAGAACAACCCGGTTTCCGGTTCATCCCAATGATCATGTCAATTGCTGCCAATCCAGCAATGACGTAATCCCTTCAGCCATTCACATTTCCGCCGTCACACGGATCAACCAAAAACTGGTGCCCGCATTAAAAGCTCTTTCTATGGAACTCGAAAAAAAGGCCGTTGAATTTGAAGGTATCCATAAAATCGGGCGAACCCATCTGCAGGATGCCGTCATCATGACTCTGGGCAATGAATTTTCCGGATACGCCCGGCAAACCCAGCTTGCCCTCGACCGGCTGGAACCTGTTCAAGAAAGACTTTGCATTCTCGCTTTGGGAGGAACCGCCGTGGGGACGGGTTTAAACGCCCACAAGGACTTTGCGCAAAAAGTCATATTCCAAATTGCCGAAGAAACCGGTTTGGCGTTTGTCAAATCACCAAATCACTTTGAATCCCAGGGCGCGTGTGATGCAGCAGTGGAGACCAGCGGAATTCTAAAAACCATTGCAATCAGCCTGTCTAAAATCGCTAATGATATCCGCTGGCTGGCATCCGGCCCCAGATGCGGACTCGGGGAAATCACCCTTCCCTCTTTGCAGCCCGGTTCATCCATCATGCCCGGTAAAGTCAACCCGGTCATTTGCGAATCAGTAATCCAGGTCAGCGCCCAGATCATCGGCAATGATGCGGCAATCAGCATAGGAGGACTGGGTGGTTTTTTTGAACTCAACACCATGCTGCCCTTAATTGCCTACAACCTGATTCAATCCATTGAATTATTATCTGCGGCAGCGGACGTACTGGCAAACAAATGCATTTGCGGCATCACGGCAAACATTGACCAATGCCGGGACAACATCCAAAACAGCCTGGCCATTGTCACCAGCCTGGTTCCCCTTATTGGCTATGACCGGGCGGCGGAACTTGCTAAAAAGGCCTATACTGAAAGAAAAACTATTGAAACAGTCGCTCTGGAGGAAAACATTCTGCCTGAGCAGGATTTGAAAACAATTTTATTTGGTGTCTCGTCAACGATGAAATGACGTAAGATTACGCCGTAATTTTTTGTGCCTGCAAGGCAGGACTTGTGGAGCATAGCGGGCTACGCGACTCAAGTCATAACGATGCAGGCGCGAAAAAGGACAAGTAATATGCGCCAGTTCAGAGTTGACGAGACACTATAACAGGAGGTGCAACTTGACAGCTATTATCATTCTTGGAATTATTATCGCCTGCATCATTGCCATTGCATTAATTTACAACGGTCTGGTTACACACAAAAACCGCTTTAAAAATGCCTTTGCCCAGATCGATGTACAGCTCAAACGACGTTACGACTTGATTCCCAACCTGGTAGAAGTGGTCAAAAAATACATGCAGCACGAACGGGAAACCCTTGAAGCCGTGATTGCCGCCAGAAACACAGCAGTTACAGCCAGCAATCAGGCGGCCGGCAACCCGGGCGACCCCGGGGCCATGAAAAACCTGGCATCCGCAGAAGGGATGCTGACCGGGACTTTGGGAAAACTTTTTGCCTTGTCTGAAAGTTATCCGGATTTAAAAGCCAATCAAAATATGGCCCAGCTCCAGGAAGAACTGTCTTCGACTGAAAACCGTATCGCTTTCGCCCGTCAGGCATTTAATGACGCAGTAATGGCGTATAATATCTCACGGGAAAAATTTCCGAACAACCTGATTGCCGGCATGTTTAACTTCAACGAAGCCCAGCTGCTGGAATCCACGGAAGCGCCGGAAGAGAGGAAGGCGCCCAAGGTCACTTTCTAATGGCGTCGTTAAAAGCTCCATCTACTGCGTTGTAGCGGTTTTTCAGGCACTCAATATACTACATGTATTATTTCGAGCCTGAAAAACCGCTACGCCTTGTATATGAAACTTTTAACTTAGCCATTCTGCTACTTTAAACACGCTATAAAAACCATAACCTTAACCTGAATCGGCTATTATGAATTTTTTTGAACAACAGGAACAGTCAAAAAAGAAAACAGGTCTGCTGGTTGTGTTCTTTGCCCTGGCGGTGATCGGGATTATCCTTGCCGTATATACCGTCATCATGGGGGTTATTTACACGCAGACTGTGAAAGCAACATCACACGGCATAGCGTTCAAATGGTTTGATCCGAATATTTTCGGAGGCGCAACGCTGGCCGTAGTGCTGGTGATCATCGGCGGCAGTGTCTTTAAAATCATCGCACTAAAACGCGGCGGGCCGTATATTGCTGAAAGCCTGGGTGGCCGCCTGGTTAACCCTGCCACCAGCGATCCGGAAGAAAAAAAACTAATCAATATCGTTGAGGAAATGGCGATTGCATCCGGCATCCCGGTCCCCCTGGCGTATGTTCTGGACCAGGAAAAAGGGATCAATGCCTTTGCCGCCGGATACAGCCCGGATGACGCGGTGGTGGCGGTCACTGTCGGGTGCCTTCGCCGGTTGACACGGGATGAACTCCAGGGTGTGATTGCCCATGAATTCAGTCATGTCTTAAACGGCGATATGCGACTGAACATCCGTCTGATCGGCATGATCAGCGGTATCATGATCATTGCATCCATCGGCAACATAGTCCTCCGCTCCGGTTCCCGAAGTCGTAAAAACAGCATGCCGTTTGTGCTGGCAGGGCTGTCCTTTATTGCCATCGGATACATCGGTGTCTTTGTTTCACGCATCATTCAAAGCGCGGTATCACGCCAAAGGGAATATCTGGCAGACGCCTCAGCGGTTCAGTTCACCCGCAATCCGTCCGGAATTGCCAATGCCCTGAAAAAAATCGGCGGTTTTACAGAAGGTTCCAGGGTTAAGGCCCCCCTGGCATCTGAGACCAGCCATATGTTTTTTTCCATGGCCATCAATTCCATTTTTGCCACCCATCCGCCCCTTAAACAGCGAATCCAGAGAATTGATCCGTCATTTACCGGAGATTTTCCATCAATTTATGATGATAACGCTAATTTTATACAAAAAGAAACATCCAATATGGAATTTGCCGGTATGGGATTTGCTAGCGGCGGGGAACCCATGGGAATCAAACCGGACAATATCAGTGAAAACATCGGTCGCATTGATTCGGACTTTGTAGAATACAGCCTGATGTTACTGAAATCAATCCCTCAACCCATCCGGGAAGAACTCAACGACCCCATGGGCGCAACGGCTGTCGTCTTTTCAATGCTTCTTGATGCAGACGTTAATGAAAAAAAACGCCAGCTTGAGCACTTAAAACAAGTCATAGCCGACGAAGTTGTCAGCCATGTGTCTAAACTGTACAAAACCGTCAAAAATCTTGATCACAATCTAAAACTGCCCCTTCTGGATCTGTCCCTGCCTATGCTGCGGCGGATGTCTTCGGAACAATTTCAAACATTTAAACAGGCCATCAGTATCCTGGTTGAATCCGACGGTAAGCTCAGCCTGTTTGAATATGCGCTGCAGCTAATCATTGCCAACCGGCTGGAGGCCGCATTCCGACCGGCAGCAAAAAAACGGAGATTTAAAAGTATTGAACCGCTTAAAGAAGATGCGGTGATCCTGATCTCAAAGATAGCCGACGAAGGGCATGATGACCCGGCAGAGGCTGAAAAAGCATTTAACTCTGCCATGATGATGATACCAGCGTCCGGTGG
>JAJRPH010000013.1 GCA_024280875.1 Deltaproteobacteria bacterium
CTTACGTCATTTCATTCTTGACGAGACAATAGTCTTTGAACCGTTAATTGAGGGGGAGAGTGTATCATAAATTTATTTTTTTGACACAATAGTGTTTCAAAAATTCGTACCTCAGATTGAAAGTAATCGGTATTATTTGAAAACTGATTGATTCCATGTAAAATAAAATATACGATTGAAATTAAGTTTTTTTTGATCCAGGGAATTTTATCGTTATTATTTAAAAATAAACGTTCTTTTTCCCTCTTAATCAACACAATACGGGAGGTATTCTTGTATGTCGAACAAACGTTATGAAATCAAAACTTCTTGTCCTCAGTGCGGGTGCAGTGCCCTGTCTCATTTGAGCAAGGAAGAAATGATGGAACGATTTGGTGATGTTGCCAATGTCGAATTGGAATGCTCGGAATGCATGGCTAAATTTCACACGGACATGAAAAATGCCTGCCCGGAATGGGATAAAGAATGCCGGATAAAATAACTTAAAGGAAGAATTATGGGAAAACGAATTTTAAGAACACCGCTATGTGATATGCTGGGTATTGAGTACCCGATTTTAAGCGCCGGTATGGGGCCGACCTTGATCGGCGAGAATACCGGGGCACCTGTTGAACTAGTTGTTGCCGTATCTGAGGCCGGCGGTATGGGTGTTTTAGGCGGTGCCGGGTTCAACATTGACGAATTGCGTGATGCCATTCGTGAAATCAAAAAATTGACGGGCAAGCCATTTGGCGTTGATTTGCTTTTACCCAAAAATATTGTTGATCTCCCGGAAAAAACGGATGCAGGCCCGCAGGAAATCCCGCTCTCTCAGGCGTTGGAATTTATTCCTCAGGAACATAAAGATTGGTTAAAGAAAATCAAATTAGAAATGGGAATTCCGGATGTGGACATTATGGTCCAGATGAATACCACCACCATGCGTCCGAATCAGGCTGTTGAAGTTTGCATGGAGGAAAAAGTGCCCCTGTTCTGCGCCGGGCTTGGAAATCCTGGTTTTATGGTGGACCAGGCTCATGCCCAGGGAATGAAAGTGCTTGGTGTGACCGGGAATTCAAAAAACGCAAAACGCATGGCTGATTCAAACGTTGATATTATTGTTGCTCAGGGTCATGAAGGTGGCGGTCATACCGGCCGTATCGGCACAATGGCACTCCTGCCGATGGCCATTGATGCAGCAGCCCCTAAACCAGTACTGGCTGCCGGCGGAATCGGTGATGGTCGTGGAATCGCCGCTGCCCTCGCAATGGGTTGTACAGGGGTCTGGATGGGCACTCGATTTTTAGCCACAAACGAAGGCGGCGCCCTGGATATTAATAAACAGAAAATTATTGAATCAACAGACGAAGGCACACGCGTCAGCCGGGCGTATACCGGCAAAACACTTCGGGCCAACTATAACCAGTTCCATGAATTGTGGGACAGTTCAGGCCTGGACCCGGTTCCGTTTCCCATGCAGATACTTGTTTCTTCCGCCTTGATCGCAGGATTTATTGAGGCGAACAAGTTCGATTATGTGGGGGGACTTGCCGGACAGGTTTCTGGCCTTATCAAGGAGATTAAACCGGCGGCTCAGCTCCTTGATGAGCTGGTTGAAGAGACTGTGGAGATATTGTCCAGGAAGTTACCGGAAACGGTGATTACAAAATAGTGTCTAAGCGGAAAACGTGTCTTTTGGCCCAATACGGCGTTCTCAGAATTTTTTGATCCTCAACGTAGCCCTGCTACGCCTGCGGTCAAAAAATTCCTGCGGCCTTGTCTTGAACCAAAATCCACATTTTTCGCTTAGACAATAAATCGGTGCTGATGCATAAGTCGTAAGGTAAAAGAAAAAATAACAGGTAATTTTAAAAGCCCACGAGCAATCGGGGGCTTTTTTATTTATACCATTTTTTTAAAGTTTTTGGGGAAACTCCTATGTAGAACAACGTTGACAGAAGAATATTACGGATGGTGCAAAAGAGGATACCTTCATTTTCCCATCGGCGGGGCGAGGTCCTTATCTGTTCGGTAATAAATTCTATTTTATAACCGCAATGTTTGATCCGGCGCATTAGGTCAATATCTTCCATGATGGGGATATTTTTGAAACCGCCCATGCGGTTAAAGATTTCTTTTTTGAGAAATATAGCCTGGTCACCATAAGGAATTTTCGTCATTCTGGACCGAAGAAGAGCATATTGTTCGGTGATCCGGAATAAAAATCTGCTCGAATCAATTCCCAGATCAAAAGCCCCACCGGCAATATCCGGATTATTACAGACTGAAATGACATGATCTATTGCGTTTAAAGGCAGCAATGTATCGGCGTGAAGGAAAAGTAGAACGTTGCCGGATGCATATTCGGCACCGGCATTCATTTGCACGCCTCGTCCCTGAGGGCTGCTGATTTTTCTGATATTGTTCAAGGTTATTGACTGTACCGTGCTTCCGCTCAGATTCCCATCAACCACAATAACTTCACAAATGTTCGCATTGATTATTTTGTTAAGATGCATCAATGACTGATTGATAATTTCAGTTTCATTGAACACCGGGATAATAATTGAAATTTTAAAAAAGGCCATTATTGTTTCGATTCAAAAAGAATATCACCGTAAAAGCTGACGGCAGATTCACCGGTATTATCAGAATCTGTCATGATCGCAATACCTGATATTAAAGGCGGTTTTCCACTAAATGCCTTTAAATAATCTTTGTAAATGTTTCGTTCTTCGTTGATCCATGTATTAAGTTTTTTTTTTCCGCTTTCCACCACGATCATTTTAACACGGCCGGTATATGTATTTTCAATAATAGAGCCAATCGGTGCCTTGCTTGTCCATATATAGTTAATGGCGGCAATAGGCGTAAATTCGCCATAGATTAATTTAATGGCGTAAAACTTTACTTTTTCAAAAAATCCGACGTCATTGGGATTGTATTCAAAAGCAATGTAAATACGCGCAGGGTAATCATTCCCGTCTTTTCGAGTAACATCACCGTTTTTATAAACATTGTTGATTTTCCATCGCCATTTGATGATTGGATATTTTTTCGGATCAATCCGAATTTTCCGAATTAACCCGGAAGCTGATTGTTCGCTGACCGCCTTGATGACAGACGTGTGTGTATCCTCAACAACCAGATAATGCGTATGAGCGGTTATCTTTTCAAATGTCAGGGGTTCCCAGCTTTCAGGCAACAGTTCGCCTGCTTTGGCATTGGAAAAATCTCCCACGCGGATGGTATCTTTGGCCGCAGTTGCTTGAATGTGGAATGTCATCAGAAAAAATGCGATTAATATTGTTTTCATGAAGTCTAAAAAATTGCCTGTACGATGATTATTGCTGTCTTTCATAAGAAATCCAGTCTTTCAGGTTTTAAGGCAAAACATTTTCAGTTATTTTTTATCATACCGATATTTTCTAAATATGAATAGGTTTTTGGCGCTTTTTGCGGATGATCTTTTAAAGAATGAATCAAATTCTTTAAATCGTCATAATTATCAATGTCCCGCCATTTGAGAAGCTGGTGTACGCTTATCCCGGATGATGAAAAAACATCCATGGTCTTTTGATACACGGCAGAAGTCCCCCAAGGCATATTATTAAATATCTCAGGGAAAAAAGAGTCTGAGGAAAATCCGATTAGGTAATATCCGCCGTCAACAGCCGGGCCGATGACCGCATCATGAGTTTCCAGGCTTAACATCGCATCCGTCAGAATTTTGCCGGGCAGGTCCGGAAAATCCGTGCCGATAAGTATGGCCCGTACAATTCCCTGATTAAACACATCTGAAAATGCATTTGCCATTTTTTGCCCGAGATCAGGTCCTTTTTGTAAAAAATATGCGTGCCGGGTGCCGAGCCAGTCGCTCATCAAAGGTTCAGATCCCGGCGGATCATAGAAGATTTTCAAAACATGACCGGAATCAGTTATTTTATCAATAATATCTTTTACAAAGTTCCGGTATAGATTAACAACAACCGTTTCATCCAGATCTGTTGCCAGCCTGGTTTTTACGTGACCTATGATAGGGGCTTTTGCAAAAACGATAATGCAGGAATCTTTATTGTTCATCAAAGATGACACTCCCGTAAAAAGTCTGATTTTGATGGCAAAGAAAAAAGTTCAAATTTAAGGCGCGCAAATCCTGAGTGATGATTTGTACTTGTCGTACCATGAAGAAACGAAGGATGCAGCGCAACGCAGAAGTTGGGCTTTTTACGAAGCCATCAGATATAGGGACATCCTTTTCCCATACATTCTTTGTTTTTTGACTGTTGTGTGCAGTTCGTGGCGCCTTCAGCGCGCATGGGAATTTCTAAATACTGCGTTGACAGTTCTGCGGCTGTTTCTAATGCCGTCCATGCCTCCCGCTGGCAGCAGCGGGCTGCTTCCAGTTTGTTGATCCTGTTAATGATTATCCCGGTGATTTGTTGTACTGTTTTTCTTTCCCCCGCTTTAATTGGATTTCCTTTTAACAAAACGGCAAATGCAGCCCCAACCCCTAAAGCAGCCCCGCATCCTCCCCAGAACGCACAGACGCCTCCGGGAATGGTTTTACCCCGATCAATGGCTGTTTGAATGTCGTTATCAGAGACCTGACCACCCAGGTTCCGATAAGTCGCAACAATTACGCCGGGTACAATAAAATGGTATTCCGGACCATGCAACGGAATGGATGGATGACATCGAATCATATTGAAAAGATCGATCATGTCTGTTTTATCCGTGTTTAAGCAAATGAGCCTGACAATGTCTATTGCATTGCTGCTATGGCAATTATCACAGACAAAATGTCCGTTTTTACACTCCGCATTGGCCGTCTTGACAACACCGCAAAATGAACATTTTATTTGCCGGTCATTTTCGAAGTAAGTCAAAGGACTGCCACATACCATACATCCGGATGCAAACCGGTCCGAAATCTGGTGAATGGCTCCGATACTGACAGACTCTGAAATGTTTACCAAAGGGGCGGTTGCTTTAGCTTTAACTTCCTCCACAGGCGCTTGAAAACAGGCACAGGTATCTTCCGCGTCAATATTTTCCGCATTGCCGGCGGCGTCGAGTATGAAAATTTGATTATCACACTGTTGGGCAGTTCCCTGATCAAGCATTGAATTATGTCCCCGAATCAGCATTTTTCCGTCATCGGTGATAACAGCGGCAAACGGGCCAGGGTATATGACGGGGACTTCTATGTCCTTTTTGGGTTTACAGGCAGTGTATGTCAGGGAAAAAAATGGATGGTTTTTTACTTCGCGGTAGAAAAACCGCTTTAGAAATTGAATATTAATGAATCTACAATTTTCAAGCATACTGGTTAAATAGGGCTGGAGCATGGCACCGGATATACACTCACCCCGCAGCTGTTCATCATTTAAAATTTCCGGCGGTGGCTGCGTGTCGGTGACCACGTCTGATATAATAAGGCGGCCGCCGGGTTTTAATATCCGGTAAATTTCTGAAAATGTTTTTCGTTTGTCTTCAGACAGATTGATCACACAGTTGGATATGACTACATCAGCAGCATTGTCATCAACCGGAATGGTTTCAAGAAAGCCTTTTCGAAATTCAATGTTTTTATAACCGATTTTTTCGCCCACCGATTCCAGGGACTTGTTTGCCCGGATGAGCATATGGTCCAGCATGTCTATGCCGTATACTTGGCCGTTTTTTCCGACCTTGCGAGCAGCAATAAAACATTCCATACCAGCGCCGGAACCCAGATCCACAACCACTTCGTCTTTTTGCAGGTCTGCGTCCAGTACGGGGCTGCCACAGCCATATGACCGGATTCTGGCTGATTGCGGGATGTGGCTTATTTCAGATTCCGGGTAGCAGACCGGGTTGGCAATGTCCGTATTCGGGTCGATTGCCGCTTCACTGTAAAAGTCACCCACCACCTGACGCATTGAAGAAACGTTTAACACGCAGTTGGAATGGGTCAGCGCCACGCCGTTGCTGTTATGATCACATTGGAGCAGGCGGTCTCCCATTTTCATTAAAATTTTCGGAAAACCGGATTTTTTTTCATCCAATGCGGCCCTGGTGATCAGGCGGAGCGCCATTTTATTATATAAATCAACATAGGGGTCATGACCGGTAAATGTATTTCCGGCATAAAAGCTGTGGTCAATATCCCCGCCGCCTACAAGGTAGCGCAACGTGTTTTTCATGTATGCTTCATCATCTATGATGGATACGGATCGAAGGTGTGATAACGCCGGGCTGTACCGCCAGGCGGTTTCAATGGAATAATCAATGTGTCCGCACAATGCTTTTTTATTTCCGATCAAAGCCGGGGTTGGATAAATTAATCCGTCCGGCCCGATGGCCAGGGATTCCCATCCGGCATTACCAAGGTCATACCGGGTGCCGGCGGTTGAAAATATCTGGGATTCCATATTGCGGACATTATCAATGACAATTCCTTTTTGACTGGCCTTTTTTTCCGCTTCAACCAGGTGATCGAATAAAATTTCCGGCGGTACAAACATTTTAGCATCGGCGTTTCCCGTTACAAACAGCCAGAGATAATGGACTTCTGCGATATTGTATTTGTCAGCCGTGTCGACAATATCCGGCATTTGCGCAACGTTTTCCGAATGTACGGCCATAGCCAGAGTTTTATGAATGTTTAACGCAGATATCGCGCCAAGGTTTTCTATCAGATTGTCATAGGTCCCTTTGCCACGGTATTTTTCATGGGATTCACGGGTGCCGTCGATACTGATCTGGAGATGCAGACGTTCCAGGGGGAGTTGTTTCAGTTCTTCCATATGACGGGAAAGCAGTAATCCATTGGTCAATATCACAAGATCGGTATCATCATAGGCGGTTAAAATGTGACGGCAGATATCATTAATTTGTTTGTGCATAAACGGTTCGCCACCGGTTAAGTAAAATAAACGGGTTCCGAGACGATAGGCTTCGTCAACGCATCGGCGGATCGTATCCACGGAAAGGGTGGTCAGCGTCTTGCCGGAACAGGAAAAAAGACAGTGGCGGCAGCTTAAATTGCAGAGATCGGTGATATGAAGCCAACATTCCTTAAGCTGATCAAGTTCCAGAAGTCTGCCCCTGCCCGGATAACTGTCTTTCTTTAAATCCGGAAACAGGGAAACAAACTGTTCAGTACGGATCATACTGATATTTTTGTTGCCGTTTAAAGAATACAGGTAAGCATTGGTTGCTTTTTTAACAGAACGGTTTTGGCAAATCTGTTTTAATAGTTCATCCCCGGTCTGATTGGGAATCACCCAGTTGGGCGCATCCGGGTCAATATAAACCGCTTTATTTTCAACTTCGAAACGCACCCATTCTATAAGTTCCTCAATCTCCATTAAATCTCCTTATTTCGTATTCGCATAATGTTAACCGCACTGACATGGAAGAGATTTGCTGAGTCGTTTTAATATAGATTCAGGGCGTGTGCTTTTCCACATTGCCCTAACGCATATTATGGGTTTTCGCCAGTGTCGGATTAATAATGATATATCTCTCATGATATAGTTTTATTGTATAAGAAATAAAGGATATATCATATTTTTAAATGATTTATAATGAAAAATCATATTATGTAAAAAATATGTAACTATTCAGCAAAAAAAGCTTGACAGTGCTTTTTCGTAAAAAAATTAAAATGAACCGAAACTGAGTAGTTTTAATATTTTAATGAATAATAGTTGCTAAGAGAGCCATCCGGCAGTCTTTTAATCAAAAAATGTA
>JAJRPH010000264.1 GCA_024280875.1 Deltaproteobacteria bacterium
AGGTGGTCAGCTCATGGGGGCAGCCTTTGCCTTTATCGGTGAAATGTTTTCTAATGAGGAAGAATCTGAAAAAACAGACGCGCTGGCCGGTGCCTTTAAAGCAAAACTCCTTGACTGCCTTGAAAAGGATGATGACGGCGAACTGAAGATGACCATCTCCATTCCGGATGAAGGCATGTTGGATAATATGGCCCAATCCCTTGCCAGGATGGTTGGAGCGAGGCTTTAGGGTATGCCTCAAAAAGTTCGCTGACCCTCATAATCCATAATTGATGGGCTTCTCGTTCAATCACTATTTAATTTACGGTTGAAGTTGTGCGGCAAAGACTTCCGGATCACTGGTCGGCAGCGTGCATGTGCTATTTTCACATACATAGGCGGTAGCTCTGCCGTCAATCGCCTTTTTCCCCTTTGCCAGGGGGATGATTTCCGCGTGGTCGGTCGCCTGTTTTTCATCTGCCACCACTAAAATCCGGTTGGGGATGAAACTGCTCCTGAACGTTTCCAGCAGGGAGTCGCCTGTTTTCGGTTTGCCGGCAGGGGTGATCAGAATGATTTCCTTGGGGGTATCCAGGTAGTAATTAACTGCCAGAAGCATTTCGGACAGGGCGGAAGGCGTCGTATTTAATTGTTCGGAAAAGGATTTGAGGGCTTTTTCCGCCCGTTGTTTGTATCGATAGTCCGTGGTAAAAGAATGCAGGCGAAGGAGATTTAATACGGCCACCGCGTTACCGGAGGGTATGGCGCTGTCATAGTATGGCTTTTCCCGGGCGATCAGGTTTTCATGATCCGTGCTGGTCATGAAAAATCCGCCGTTTTCTTTGTCTTCGTAGAATATTTTCAGCACATTGTCCAGCTCCAGCGCTTTTTCCAGCCAGCCGATATCATGGTCGGCTTCATAAAGATCGATCATGGCGGCAATCAAAAATGCATAATCATTCAGATAGGCATTGTGGCGGGCACTGTCGTCCTTATAGCTGCGAAAGAGCCGGTGGTCTTTAAATAAGTGTTTCATGGTAAACCTGGCAGCCGTGGCCGCCCGGTTTACATAATCCTGATTATTAAACGCCAGTCCGGCCCTGGCATATGCTGAAATCATCAGCGCGTTCCATGCGGTCAGAATTTTTTCATCCCGCAGGGGGGCAGGGCGTTTGTTCCTCTCCGCATATAGAAGCTCCCTGGATTCATCAACCACGGTAATTAGTTTTTTTTTGGTGATATGCAATGCCGCTGCTGTTTCATCTGCGGTTTTTTCCGTATGTAAAATATATCGTCCTTCAAAATCAGGGATCATTCCCACAGAATAATATTTTTTGATGATTTCGGCGCGCTCTTTGCCCAATACACGGTCCAGTTCTTCAGGTGTCCAGGTAAAATACCAGCCTTCTTCCATATGGCCTTCAGGCGTTAAACTGTCGGCATCGGTAGCGGAGTAAAACGCGCCGTCCGAAGATGTCATATCCCGCGATACATACCGGAGAATTTCATTTACCACCCGTTTGAATTCATCATTTCCCGTTACCTGCCAGGCTTCAAGATAGGCCACGGCCAGCAACGCATTATCATAGAGCATTTTTTCAAAATGCGGGACCAGCCAGTGGTCATCCGTGGAATACCGGTGAAAACCGCCGCCCGCATGGTCGTACATGCCCCCGCCGGCCATTTTAGCGAGTGAGTTTTCAACCATTTCAAGGAAGCTTTTATCCGGTGTAGTTTTTTTCGGTGTAGCTTTATTGGGTGTGCTCTTATCGGAAGTCTGTCGGTAATAGCGCAGCAGAAACCGGACCGGCAGACTGCTGGGGAATTTCGGCGCTCCCACGAGTCCGCCGAATTTCGGGTCATAGCTCTGGCGGTAAAAGGTCGCAGCGGTTTGCAGAATTTCTTTTTCGGGCAGGTGTTTTCCGGGTTTTGTATCCATCATTTCCGGATAGCTGCCGTGATCTGAAGTCCGGCTTTTTCCGACCGTCCGTCCGGATCATGAAAACTTTGTTTGAGTTTTCCAAGGATGGTCAGAAATCCAATGCCTGCACCCCGGTCTCCGTCCTTGGCCGGAAAATATGAGCCGCCGTAAAACGGTTTGCGGTCGTGTGTCAGCCAGACGCTCATGGGCCATCCGCCCCGGCCGGTCAATGCCTGAACAGCAGTCATGTAAATTGAGTCAATATCCGGCCGTTCTTCCCGGTCGACTTTTACGCAGATATAATTCTCATTCATGTATCGGGCAATTTCTTCATCTTCAAAGGACTCTTCTTCCATGACATGGCACCAGTGACAGGTGGCATATCCCACGCTTAAGAATATTGGCCGGTTAAGTTGTTTTGCGGTTTCAAAAGCCTCGTCTCCCCAGGGATACCAGTTTACCGGGTTGTGGGCGTGCTGGAGCAGGTACGGGCTGGATTCCAGAAACAGCCGGTTCGTGTATTTGGCCCATCCATCCGGCTGCAGGTGTCTGGTTCGGGGCTGGTATGATTCCCCGCGCAATTTTTTGGCCTGCGCCAGTTTTTTGATCAGACTTTTATCATACGCATGGGCTCCGGGCTGGGGAAGATAAGAAAGTGAGTCCGCAGACCAGGCAGCATCGGCTGTCGTTGAAATTGCTGAAGTATGTGTCATTGTAATAACTCCTGTGATTACAATAATATATATTGGTATCCATCTAAGAGGCATCATGCTCATAAATCCCGTAAAAATCAGTTTGCTAATATAAATAACAATATAGGACTTTTATTTTGAAATACCACTTTGTGGCATAATATTTTTGAATATAATTCGATGAAGTGATCAGGAAAAGGGACACCGCAGTGATGAAGAAAGATTGGGCCGTGTTTTTTGAAAAACAACTATGCATTCCCACGGAGGACCGTGGGAGCGAGTTCAAAGGGGCAAAGGGGATAAAGCTGCACCCGATCATTCAGCGGGCTCCGATGGACAATCAAAAAACATTTGATGCGGCGGCGTCACGGTTTGACAATCTGAGGATTTTTCCATAATCTGTTCTACCAAGACTTCAATATTAAGTTCACACGATTTCAATAGAGGCAAGACATGGCAAGCGTACTGATTTACCCGGCCACTCATGATACGGTTCGCCCGGCTATTGACCGGGCCTTTGAAATATTTCCGATTAATCTATCAGGTAAAACAGTCCTGATCAAACCTAATGCCTTAAGGACTTCCAGTGCTGATGAAGCCATTGTTACCCATCCGTCCGTGCTCCGTGCAGTGGTGGAAAAAGTGGAAACTCTGGACCCGGCGGCCATTGTTGTAGGGGACAACCCGGGGGTTGCCAGTTATGGGGCCAATGAGGAATGTTTTGAGAAAACCGGGCTCATGGAAGCAGCCAAGGGGTATTACCGGAATATCGGCAATGATTCGGTCAATGTCAGCTTTAATCCGGAATTTATGTCTTTGGTAAGTGTTTCCAGAATCATCATGGAAACAGATATCATCATCAGCCTGCCGCGATTTAAAACCCATGGATTGACGGTACTTTCCGGGGCACTGAAAAATAGCTACGGGTTTCTTTGCGGGGCGCAGAAAGCTGCTCTTCATAAAAAGGCCGGAAATCCTACACGGTTTCAGGAAGTGGTGGTGGACGTGTTTAAGATCCGGGTGCCGGATTTGTTTATTTTAGATGCGGTGGTCGGCATGGAAGGCAATGGGCCGGCATCCCCTGATTTGCGGGATATCGGCCTGATTCTGGCAGCGGATAATGCCGTGGCCATGGACTCGGTGATTGCTACTATGATGGGATGTGACCCATCCTGCCTGCACTTCTTGCAAAAGGCAAAAGAAGACGGTCTGGGCGATTATGACTTAAATAATATTAATATCATTGGAAAGCTGGAGAAAATTCCGGATTTCAAACTCCCTCCTTTGGGTGGTGAAGCGATCACGGAAAATCCAACCATCCAGGAAATGCTTGCCAGTAAAACAAATTTCCGGCCGAAAGTGGATCAGAGCCTGTGCACGGGCTGTGGTACCTGTGTGGACCAGTGCCCGGTGTCGGCTCTATCTCTGAAAGGAGATTTTCCGGAAGTGGATGCCGGCACCTGCATTACCTGTTTCTGCTGCCAGGAACTCTGCCCTGAAAAAGCGATTCAACTGGGTTGATTAACTATTGCCTGTCTGCATATCATCTGAATTAATTTCAATTGTTTATTAATTTGACAGCCCATGTGTTTTTTTATAATCTGGGTTTAGAAGTTTGACAAACTCGTAAAAAGTTAGATTCCGATGGCAAAGAATTTCATAACGCCGATGGGATAAAATAAATCGTAGGTCGGGATTTTTTCCCGACAAATGGTTTTCGTAATCGCCGGGTAAGAAACCCGGCCTACTATGGGAGTCGTTTTTTGATACACTGACCATAGCTTTTTACAAAGCCATCAAAATTGACCGGCAGCAGGAAAAATAAGCAGGAGGTCCGTTTCATGAATTCGTCATTGGCTCAGGTGGCTGCAAAACAACGGGAAAAAGTCGAATTGCCAGAGCAAAATCCTTCCATTACCGTTCCATCCAGTCGTATTGCAGCCATCCGGGAAGAGCTGCTAAATACCCGATATTCAGTGTGCCTGGAACGCCCCAAGCTCCTGGAAAAATTTAAAAAATCCCGGCAAGGCCGATCAGCGAAATCAGCCCATCCCCTGATCCGGCGAGCCATGGTCATTGCCTGGATCCTTTCTCACCGGACCCCAAAAATATATAAAAATGAATTGATCATAGGAAATATGACCTCAAAAAGGGTGGCCGCCAATTACTATCCTGAAGGGGGGTCGATCAATATTTTAGAAGACCTTTTCCGCCTGGAAAAACGTCAGATCCCCATATATCTTACTGCCCGGGAAAAAATACAGCTTGCCGGAATCGGAATTAAAACCGGCCTGACCAGTGTGGGCGGTAAAGCCCTGCTGCGCCCCAGCCGGATTTCGCATTTTTTCGATTTTTTTTCTGCCAAAAGATATTTTATTACCGAAGAAGCCGGCATTGCCCACCAGGTAGGGAATTATATGGATATGGTGCATCACGGGCTGGTGCGTTCTGATATAATGGCAAAAAAATGCCTGGAAACCCGTGCACTGGAAGACGGAACCCCCATTTTCGAGGACCAGGAAGCCTTTTTTAAATCCGTGCGTATTGTTATCGAGGGTATCCGGCAAATGGCAGCCAACCTGGCGGATGCAGCGGAACAAAAAGCTTTGGAACCTGGAATTACGGATGAGCGACGTCAGGAACTCCTGACCTCGGCTGCGGCATGCCGGCATGTGCCGTATTATCCGGCCAGGACGTTTTTGGAAGGGTTGCAGTCCTGCTGGTTGGTCCATGTAGCCATGATTCAGGAAGATTTTGAGCAGGGCATGTCATTCGGTCGTCTGGATCAGATACTTTATCCTTTGTATTGCCGTGAAGTCGAAACTGGGGAGTTGACCCCTGAAAAGGCCGCTGAAATTATGGCAAGCTTTCAGCTGAAAACCTGTGAAACCATGCCGCTTTATTCGGAGAGAATTGACCAGTACTTCAGCGGTAATGCCGTTGCCCAGGGGATCACCGTGGGCGGGACGGATGCGGACGGCAATGATGTGACCAACGAATTGTCCGGCCTGATACTTGATGCCTTTGCTCAGATCCGAACCCGGGAACCGGCACTGCATGTGCGGGTCCACAAAAATACACCAGCATGGTTTCTGGAAAAAGCGGTTGAGATTGTTCAGCTGGGGTGCGGAAAACCGTCTTTTTTCGGCGATGACTCCGTGATTCAGGCTCTGGAAAATATCGGGATGAGTACCGAACATGCGCGGGATTATGCGGTGATCGGGTGTGTGGAAATGGCCAGCCAGGGCCGGACCTATAATTCGTCGGATGCCTGTTTGTTTAATCTTCCCATTTGTCTGGAACTGGCGCTAAATGAGGGCCGACGATTCCTGGGATGGAATCCGGCCCACAAACGATTTGGCGCGGCTACTCCGCCGGTGGCACAGATGACATCCTTTGAGGATGTGGTGGCAGCATTCGGGGCGCAGGTCAATGATGCAGTGGGTGAGATGGTAAAAGTTATTTCCTGGCTGGAAAAAAGCTATCGGATTGTGCGTCCTACACCCATTAATTCCATTGTCACACAAGGATGCCTTGATAAGGGAAAAGATGTCACCTGGGGCGGCGGCCTTTACGACCTGACTTCCATTCAGGTGGCGGGTCTGGCTGATGCCGGTGATTCTCTTTATGCGATTAAAAAACTGGTCTTTGAAGAAAAACGGATGTCATTACCTCAACTGGTGGATATTCTGAAAAACAACTTCTCCGGCCATGAAGCCCTGCGCCAGGAGCTGGTCAATAAATTCCCTCATTACGGAAACGGCATCAATGAAGTTGACCGCATGACACAGGTTGCCGCAGACATCTATG
>JAJRPH010000265.1 GCA_024280875.1 Deltaproteobacteria bacterium
ATCAAAAATAAAACAATCGCTGTAAAATAAATAGAAAAACTATTTTCCAAAATTGCAACTTGACCGGGGTTTATATTTTTAACATATTGATATTTTTCATAAGTTAACCGGACAGCAATGATATTTTTTATAAACCGTTCAGCCCGGATTTAAATAAAAAATTTGGGCTGAATGTTATTAACTAATACAAGGAGAATGTGTAAATGCCCATATATGAGTTTGAATGTAAAAAGTGCGGTAAAAAATTTGAAAGACTGATATTTCCCTCAGATGATAAGAACCCGGGATGCCCCGAGTGTAACCATGAAGATGTTCAAAAGATTATGTCATCCGGTTGTAAAGTTACGCTGAAGGTACCGGCTGGCTATAGCGGCGGTTCTTCATGTGCGCCAAGCGGTTGAGGTATTTAATATTTAAGCTCCCGGTCGGGAGCATTTATTGTATTACTTTATACCGGTAAGTTGATGAAAATTTGTTCCGGTAATTTTTGGGAGTCAAGCCGGTATGTTTGATGAACAGTCGCCGGAAAGAATTGATATCTTCATACCCGACTTTCCATGTGATTTCATTGACGGTATCGAGTGTTCTTTCTAAAAAACGTTTGGCATTTTCAATGCGCAGGCGCTGGAGATAGGCAAGGGGTGTTTCACCAGTGGCACTTTTAAACCGGCGCTTGAAATGGCGTGGACTGATTCCGATGGATTCAGCCACATCATCAATGGAAAATTTATTTTCGTAATTTTTTTCCATCCACTGCTGTGCCTTTTTGATTTGCTTATCAGAATGATTTCTCCAGAAATCGTAGACACCATAGGGTGCCTGGCTTTGCCGGTCCGTGTCAACGAGAAGTCCTTTTGCGCAACGGGAGGCCAGGTCCGGTGACCCGTATTTTTCAATCAAATGCAGGCAAAGACTCATAAAAGCCGTTGCCGCACCTGTGCAGTATAGTCCATGGTCTTCGGTTAAAATTCGCTTAATCTGAAGGTTGACCTTCGGGTATTGCCGTTTGAAGATTTCAGCAAACTGCCAGTTGGTTGTGGCAACACGTCCGTTTAAAAGTCCGGTTTCCGCCAGCAGAAAAGTCCCGGTACAGGTACAGGCAATATTATTTCCGCTTTTATGATTATGTTTTGTCCACTCACAGATCGTTTTAATTCTCGGGTTTTCCATATCAAAAGGCGGAAGAAATGCCGGCAGCAAAATCAGGTCTGTTTTTTCAATTTCATGCATTGATCTTAACGGTATTAATGTAATGCCGCCCTGGGCAGTCACCGGCTTCCCATCAATGGAGATAATTTCAGTTTCAAAGAGCGGCCCGCCGCCGTCATTTTTCATGTAAAGCCACCACAGATTGGCCACGGAAAGGGCGTCTACAAATCCGGCAATAGCAGACGCCACGCAATTATTTTCTGCCAGCAGGGTTATTTTTGCCATAATGTATATCCTTAATTAAAAATATGTCACTTTCAGCATGAACTAAGTCATATATGCCTCTTTTGTTAGTCTTTGTCAAGAGGTATAAAAGAAGTCAGTGCGAATCAGAATAAATATTCCGGATTAACCGGAATATAATATATACGGAGGGACATGATGACGATAAAAATCGCAGGTTGTGACCTGGGTAAGTCTTCGGCAAGTTTTGTAATTGCAAACGTTAATGAAGACGGCAGTGTTGATGTGGAAAACACAGCGCATATTTCCCATGAGGGGAATCCATTTGAAGCGTTTAAAAAATGGTACCGTGAAAATAATGTGGAGCAATGCGCGGCACTGGGCGCTACCGGGCTTTATGCCGGTGAACTGAAGGAACCGGTGCTGGTTTTTCCTGAAGATGCCTGTCAGGAAGCAGCTATAGAGGCAGATACTGAGGCGCCGGATGAGATGAACCTTGTCAGCGTGGGCGCCAGAGGTTATAGCGTGTTGGCCCGCCGTCCGGTCAAAGGCGTTTTGCAGGCGAATACGGCTAACCAGAAACAAGCGTCGCGGTATATTTATCAGTTTCTTGAAAACGACAAGTGTTCTTCCGGGGCAGGGGAAAACATTGCCAAAATGACCAAGCGTTTTGGGATGGAAATTGATGCTGCTGATGAACTGGCCGTGTCCGCTCAAAAAAGTATTCCCATTACCGCCCGATGTTCGGTTTTTGCAAAAAGTGAGATGACCCATTACGCTAACCAGGGCAAATCGGCCAGCGAGCTGTTTAAAGGTTTTTTCGGGTCTGTTGCGGGAAATACGGCCGGGCTGTTGTCGAAAAATAATACCAGCGGGCCGGTATATCTCATCGGCGGGCTGACGCGCATTACTTCCTTTGTGGACGCATTTTCTGATGCCACCGGCAAGACCGTGGTGGTTCCTGAAAACCGCCTTTTCTTTGAGGCTGAAGGCGCGGCCCGAATTGCTGCAACTCATGCTGCGGCAACTGAGGCACCAACTGTGGCAACTGGTCTGCCCAAAGATCCGGAGTCGCTTATTGATATCCAGGAAAAGCGGTTTACGGTGTTGTCCACTGCGTCGGCATTTAAGGACCGGGTGACGGTAATGCCGGCCATTGCAAGGGCGGATGATTGGGAAAAACAGCCATCAGTCCTGGGGCTGGATCTGGGGTCCACCGGGGCCAAGGCGGTGTTGACATCCATTGAAACCGGCGAGCCATTGATGGACGTGTATGACAGCACCCGGGGCAATCCGGTTGACGCGGCACAGAGACTGGTTTCGGCCATACTGGATGCCGGTCACCCTGATGTGCGGGCCGTTGGGCTTACCGGTTCGGGTCGTGAGGCCGTGGCCACTCTTGCGCGGACCGTTTTTGCCGATGAAAACGGCCATGCGGGCCGGGTCAGCGTGTTAAATGAAATCGTCGCCCATGCAACTGCGGCAATCTCCTGTGACCCGGATCAGGGAAAGGATATGTCCATCATCGAGATCGGCGGCCAGGACGCCAAGTATGTCCGTGTCAGCGGTGGCAGGATTATTGAAAGTGATATGAACAAGGCGTGCAGCGCCGGGACAGGTTCTTTTTTAGAAGAACAGGCCAATTGCTATGATGTGGATGATATTGCCCGTTTTGCTGAAATGGCGGCCGACGCCAAAAGACCGCCGGACTTAGGACAGATGTGCACGGTCTATATTGCTGAAGCCGGCGCTGACGCGTTAAAAGAAGGTTTTTCAGTGGGCGATATTTTTGCGGGGTTCCAGTATTCGGTTATTTATAACTATTTAAACCGTGTGATGGGGCAGCGCCAGCTGGGGGAAAAGATTTTTTTCCAGGGAAAACCTGCCAGCAATGATTGCCTGGCATGGACCCTGGCTTCGGTAACCGGGCGCGATATCGTGGTGCCTCCTAACCCGGGCGCCATGGGTGCCTGGGGCATCGGCCTGTGTGCAGTTGAAGACATGGGCAAAGAAACCCTGCTTGCATCGTCCGGTTTGACATTGGATGATTTTTTAGCCGCCCAGATTATCGAACGGTCCGAGTTTACTTGCAGGGATGCCACCTGTCAAACCATGTGCCCCATTGAACGCACAACCATTTCCTTCGGGGATATCACAAAAACAGCCACATCCGGCGGTGCCTGCCCCAAATATGAAATTGTTTCTGCAGCCTTGCCGAAACTGGAAAAAGACGCGCCCAATCCTTTTGAAGAGCGGGCGCAGCTTTTAGCTGCATATGAGACGATAGATGAAGAAGATGATACCAAAGCTAAATCCAAAGATAAAACAAGGGCGAAGGTGGCCATTCCCATGACAGGCCCCATTGGCGGATTTTTGCCGTTTCTGTCAACCGTGGTGCGGGAACTCGGGTTTTCAGTAGAAGTGTTAAAGTCAAATTCCAAATCTTTGGCCAAAGGAGAGCACTTGTGCAACAGCTTTGATTCCTGCGGACCGGTTAAAATCGCATATTCCATCTGTGATACCGACGTGCCGTACCTGTTTTTTCCCAAAATCATGAAATTTTCCGACCGGGAAGGCCCGGGCGGAATTGCCTGTGTCACCGAGCAGG
>JAJRPH010000266.1 GCA_024280875.1 Deltaproteobacteria bacterium
GACGACAAAAATCGGCATTATACCTTTTAGAAGTTTTGTAAATGTGGGAACTGCAAACTCGGGCGCATCGTGGATTGATGTAACGGGTAACTCCTCCATCGCCAATGACAATTTTGATAATGACGATGATGCCGATACGATTAAAACTGTCGGTGATGCGGTGAAGGTTGTTGAGAAAAAACTTTGTGTCACACAATAAAATGAATTTAAAAGCAAAAATATTTTTTTATTTTCAGTACTTCATGGGGCGGCTGACGGTTTTCATTACCGCCCCTTTGATTTTACTTGCCATAAAAGCAGCCGGGTACCGGGTAAGGAATTTAAGTAAAGTCAGGCAATCAGTCAGGAAAATGATGGATCGCCACCAGGGGCCCTGGCTGATTTGCGCAAATCATCTCACACTGATTGATTCTGTTATCCTGGCATACGCCATGATGCCCATACATCGTTATATGTTTCAATATAAACTGTTGCCGTGGAATGTTCCGGAACAGATGAATTTTAACCGCAATATATTTGTTGGAATTGCCTGTTTTCTGACAAAATGCATTCCGATTATTCGTGGCGGGGATCGCGACGCAGTTAAATCAACGCTGGCAAAGTGCGCTTACCTTCTGAATAAAGGCGAGAATCTGATGATTTTTCCTGAAGGGACCCGTTCACGTTCAGGCCAGGTCAACGCAGATGATTTTTCGTATGGGGTCGGCCGGCTGGTTTACAATATACCGAACTGCCGTGTGATGGCTATTTACCTCCGGGGTGACGGGCAGAAGACGTACAGCAATTTTCCCCGATACAATGAAACGTTTTTCCTGACAGTAGAAGAATGCCGGCCGAAAACGGAGTTAAAAGGACTCCGGGCCCAGAGAGACTGTTCAAGGCAAATTGTAGAACACCTGGCAAGAATGGAGAAAAATTATTTTGAATCATGTGGGCAATGACATTGTTGATCTTAAGGCTCCGGAAGCAATGGGAAAAGCCGCAGATATTCGGTTTGTGCAGAGGGTGTTAAATCCGGACGAACAGCAGTCGGTATTAAATTCAGGCCATCCTGACAGTTTTCTGTGGGCATTCTGGGCAGCAAAGGAGTCTGCTTATAAAGCTGTCAGCAAAATATATTCTGATGTAAGTTCCGCACCCCGGCGGTATCCGGTAATATTGGATTCTGTAAAAATCAACAATATTGCAACCGGAATTGTGAATACCCCACACGGTGCTGTGCCGGTTAAAATATTTTTTAATGAAGAATATGTCCATTGCATTGGAATCATCGGTGATGCACTGAGCCTTAAAGATATTGTCTATGACACTGAAAGAATCAACCCGGAAAAGATACCAGGTGCTGATTCAATATCTGAAAAAGAGTCTTTATTTACTCGAAATCTGGCAAAAAAGAATATCGCTTCTTGCCTTCAAATTAAAGAACAAGATATTCAAATCATTAGACATAAAAACCTTAACAGGATAAATCCGCCAATGATTTATGTGAAGGGCAAAAAACAAAACATAGATATCAGTTTAAGCCATGACGGCGGATTTGCGGCTTATGCGTTTTGGTCGAATTCATAACATTTTATCATAGAGGAACTTCTTTAATAATGAATGCCCCAACTACATTTTCATCCCCCGGAATTGTAATCAGCGGTTCAGGAGTCTGGACACCCACAAATATTATCACCAATGAAGAACTGGTTGCCAGCTATAATGCGTATGCAGAAAAATTCAATTCTGATCATAAAGCTGCCATTGAATCTGGGGAAATGGAAGAAAAGCCGCTTTCCAGTGCCAGATTTATTGAGAAAGCTTCCGGGATAAAATCTCGTTATGTATACACAAAGGAAGGCATCTTAGATATCAATCGCATGCGCCCAAAGTTTCCCGAACGCAAGGAAGGCGAAATCAGCAACCAGGCGGAAATTGCGGTTAAGGCCGCACACAATGCCATGGCTGCCGCCGGAAAAACCGCCGCTGATATTGATGTGGTGATTGTTTCCTGTGCTTATACCCAGCGGTCTTATCCTGCCATTGCCATCGAAGTTCAAAATGCGTTAGGTATAGAAGGTTTTGGCTTTGACATGCTTGTAGCCTGTTCGGCGGCAACATTTGGACTTCATCGGGCATATGACTGCCTGGCATCCGGTTCGGCAAAGTGTGTGTTATCCATCAACCCGGAACTGGTGACACCCCAGGTAAATTATTGCGATCGAGACTCTCATTTTATTTTTGGTGATGTGAGTACAGCAATAATAATGGAACGGGCCGAAACCTGTACTTCAGCAAACAGTTACGAGGTTTTGAGCACAAAAGCGCTCACCAAATTTTCAAATAGTATTCGCTCCAATTTTGGATATATGTCACGGGCCACAGATGTTGATCCATACGGATGGGACAAGCTGTTTCACCAAGCAGGGCGCAAGGTTTTTGAAGAAGTGAGCCCCATTGCTGCGGCTCATATTGCCAATCAACTGGCAAGCCTGGATATAAAACCTGCTGATGTGCAAAGATACTGGCTTCACCAGGCAAATATCCATATGAACAAGATGGTCATCAAACAGCTTTTGGGTAAAAATGTTCCGGCTGAAGCAACCCCCACCATTATCGACCGGTATGCAAATACTGCCTCTGCCGGATTAATTATCGCTTTTCATCTCCATAATGATGATCTTAAAAAAGGAGATATTGGCGTTATCTGTTCCTTTGGCGCCGGTTATTCTGTTGGCAGTCTGGTTTTGCAGAAGCGATAAAATGTAAAAAATCGAAATATTCATCAATCAGCGTTTTTGCTTCTTCAAACGTCCTGATTCTCGTAATCGATTCCCGAAACCTGCTGCTGTTGGGAAGTCCTTTGACAAACCAGCTCAGTCGACTGCGCATCATGCGGCAGGCATGGAGTTCACCGATATATTCCACGGAAGCGGCCACGAATTTTTTCATGGTATCAAAGCGCCGGGCAAGATCCACCGGTTGTATTTTTTCGTTTTTAAGTAGTGCGTGAATCTGGGAAAAAATCCAGGGATTGCCGATGGCCGCGCGGCCCACCATGATTGCATCGCACCCGGTCTGGTTCAGCATGTCAATGGCATCTTGCGGTTCTGATATGTCCCCATTGCCGATGACCGGAACAGATACCTGTTGTTTTAGCCTGGAGATCATAGACCAGTCGGATTTTCCGCTAAATCCCTGGGTGGCGGTCCGTGGATGAAATGCTATGGCATCCACCCCGCAATCTTCTGCTATTTGGGCAATTTTAAACGCGTCATTGCCGGAAGAATCCCACCCGCTTCTGATTTTAATGGTCAGGGGAATGCTGACCGCCGCGCGGATTTTGGTTAAAATCGCTTTTGCTTTTTCCGGTTCTTTCATCAGGGCTGCGCCAGCCCCGCTTTTTAAAATCTTTTTAACCGAGCATCCAAAATTAACATCTAAAATATCCGCGCCGGATTCCTGTGCCATTTTTGCAGCATACGCCATGATAGCAGGGTCTGCGCCGAAGATCTGGATGGATACCGGTTTCTCTTCGACACAGCTATGCATCATGTCGATGGTTTTTTGTGATCCATAGGATAAGGCATTGGAACTGATCATTTCCGAACAGACCAGTCCGCAACCGGCTTCTTTGACAATCAGCCGGAAGGGCAGGTTTGTGATTCCGGCCAGGGGTGCCAGCACGGTAATATTATTGAGTTTTATATTTCCGATTTTCATTTTTTCCAGCCGGATTTGCATAACAAAATAGACAGTTATGATAGCATGGCTGCTGTTGATACAAGCCGATATCCATTGAGACCTTGCACCCGCATCCCTGCTTAATCCGCTGGCCGGTGTCTTTTTTAAATGACAGACAGCCAAGAGATCCACGAGCAAGCGGTTGGGGACGCAGGAACTGTTTTGAATGTTGGTTCCCGGCGGCATTGCGGCCAGCACCTTTTTTTCACAGCAGGTATACAATTTCATATTCTTTGATGCAATAACAGATTCCATGCGTTGTAAAACGCGCACCTTTTTGCTGATGTCCGGATCAATGAAATGAAAGCCTTCAAAAGGTTTGGGCCGTCTGTCGATTTTTAAATAATGATCCATGAAGCTGGTGATGCATCTTGAAATGCCAAAAGATGCCATGCGATCAGCGATTTCAGGAAAATTCCCCAGATTATTCCCCGTTGCTCCGCCCGGCAGAGTGTAAAAACAGATGGGGTCAAATCGCCATGTCACGGTCTGCGGGCTGAATCGCTCGCATAAGACTTCGGCCTGTCTGGTTCGGTTTTCAAGTGAAGGTGTGTTAGGTTCAAGAAAAGGGAGTTCCGAGTTAACAGTAAAATTAAAAAACAGATGGAATCCTTTTTTTATGAGCTGTTCTCCAAATCCGCCATCGATAAACCGGGCAAAATTTTTGGACCAGAAAACAATGGTATGCACATCGTCCGGCGTGGCCGGGACAATGGTTTTTTTATGATTGTACGGGTTAACAGTTTCGAAAAAACCTTTATCAATCCGGTCCATAAACCAGTCCATGTAGAAGGCCGGAATGTCGGTGCGCCGGGAAGCGGATATGACGATTTTAGAAGGCATTGGCAGATTTATTGAAGTGATGGTTGCGCTTGTTGAATTGAAAAGTTATTTTTTAGGCTTTCTGTCCGACAGGGAAACCACTTTATTACCATTTTTTTTCATCTCTGATGTTTCAGGTTCTATTGTTTTCAGAAGATTTTCATCGACAAAATCATCATCCGGCACCACGACTTTTTCAAGCCGCATCCGGTTTCCGCCCATGGTGAATTCGTCACCATTTATATACGTATCTTTTAAAATCCAGGACACGGTTTCCAACGGGATCTGAAGCAGCAGCAGTTTAATATGAAACCAGTCTTTTTTGGAGTCAGGCAGAATCTCTTCCACCCGGGCAAAGGAAAAAGGCTGGTCTCCATAATATATCAGAACAATATCATTGATTGTGGTCATACGGGTGGAATCCTTTTTAATCGGTATTTTTCGGGAATAACAATGTCCGCAGCCAGTGAAGCAATGTATTCCCTTTTAAGTTGTCTTTATCCAGTTGATCAATGTCATTGGCCAGCATGGCCGGGTCGGCAAACCATTCGGCACGCTTTACAAAAGGGATTTTCGGGTCAAGCTCCTTGACAATTCTGGCGGGATTTCCTGCGGCAATGACATTTGGAGGAATCGAATGAATGACCACGGAACTTGCGCCGACAATACTGTTTTCTCCGATATGGACCCCTTTGCATATGATGGCGCTGTCACCGATCCATACATTCTCACCGATATGAACAGCCCCGGGGGTTCCAAGGGAGTGAACCCGGTTGTATATATCGTGCCAGTCAGTATCTGTAATATACGCGCTGCTGGCAATCATGCAGTTGTCTGAAATGATGATTTCTTCCGCAGAACTGATTCGGACTCCCGGGCAAACCAGGCAATAATCACCTATCGTGATTTTTCCCTTGTCTTTTTGTTTGGCCCAGACCGTAAATCTTACTTTGTGATCCGATGTGGTAATAATATTCGCGTGCCTGCCGATTTTAATGGGAGCGCCGAAAATTTCAATATTCCAGGGGTTCAGGAACGTAAACCCGTCTCCAAGATAATCAAATTGCGGTTTTATAAAATACCTGGCATATAGTTCCTGGAATTTTAAGTGGAATTTTTTTATGTAATACGGACGATGATCTCTACGCAAGAAAAGTTACCTTATTGGTTTAATTCGGAATCCGGGTTATGCGAGTTCTGATTCTTTCCAGAATCCATGGCTGAATAAATGTGACGCAGGGGATAATTTGTAAAGGGCATCAGCGGCCATAATGACAACGCCGTTGGTCCAGGTGATCTTGTCCTCGGGCCAGATGACCATGTCCGGGAACGTGAACCCGCACCAGTAGGATCCGTCATCGTCAAACGTGCGGTCGCTGATCCAGTTGAAAACGATTTCAGCGAGTTTGAAATTTCCCATGCCAGTCAGGGCAAGCACCAGTTCGGATGTCTCGGCAATGGTCACCCATGGACGATCGGATACGCAACGTATTCCCATGCCTTCGACCGCAAATTTTTTCCATTGCTGGTCGATTCGTTTCCGGGCTTCTTCACCGGTGACAGCGCCGGAAAGTACCGGGTAAAACCAGTCCATGGAGTAACGGGACTTGGTGATGTTAAACAGGTGTAAGCCGTCACGCAACGCATGACCCAGTTTCGCTTTTGCGGTTTTCCACACCGGTTTTTCCCGGCCGAGGATTTTTGCAATGGCCAGGGAACATTTCAGGCTCATGTAGATGGAGCTTGACCCGGTGAGCAGGGCCATATGATCGATTTCCATTTTGGGACTTTTAGCCCAGTAGATTTCTCCGGTGGGGGCCTGAAGACTGATTGCAAACTCCATGGCCGCATTGATGGTTCCCCACATTTGATTTAAAAAATCAATATCTTTGGTTATCAGGTAATAATGGTAAACGCC
>JAJRPH010000267.1 GCA_024280875.1 Deltaproteobacteria bacterium
CGGCAAAAAAGCGGTTATGGACGTATCAAATTGAAGCTTGAGCACCCCCAGGGACAAAATGATCGTGACAATAAAAAAAACGGCCAAAATAAAAATCGGCCTGTTTAAGACAAAGCGAATGTATCGATCCATTACAAACCTCTTTTAAATATCCTGGGGTCCATATCTTTCAGAAAAAAAAATATGCCTGTCATTACGACTGATGTGTCAGTCACACTTGATGGCTTCGTAAAAAGTCCAAATTCTGTGTTGCGCTTCATCCTTCGTTTCTTCATGGTACGCTAAGTACAAATCAGCACTCAGGATTTGCGCGCCTTAAATTTGGAACTTTTTTCTTTGCCATCGGAATCTGACTTTTTACGAGTTTGTCACACTTTAATCAAAAAATGGGGTGCTTTTGATGACGCTACAGCATCATCAGAGGGACGGTTATCGCATTAAAACAAGGAAGTTCGATGGCTGAGTAAAGCATGACTGATATGTCAGTCATGCTTTACTCAAAAAAAAGCCACCTTTTACCGCACTTACTTTAGCTACTCCCTGTTTCATCCAAAACTTCTTTTTCTATTTTTAAATAATTGATTTTTACGTCAATATATATATAGTTTAACAACGTTAAAATTTGAGATGACTGATACGTCAGTCAATAAATATAACACCATGGCCTATCAAAAAATGCAAGAAAAAAATTTAATACCCTGACAATGAATATAGATTCCGCAGGAGCTTCCACCTATGATGAATAGCTATCTGAACCTTATCCTAAAACGCCCGCTCATCCCGATTCTTGGCCTGATAGTGATCTCCGTCTACCTTGGCCTCGGCATTTTAAAAATCCAACTTGACAGCTCCATTGAATCCTTTATGCCGAAACATGATACGGAATACATAGAATACTCCAAAATCAAAAAAATTTATGGAGATAATGACCGGTTTGTTCAAATTTCCGTGGCCCACAAAAACCTGTGGACCGCTGATGCGCTTGATTCAATAAATAATTTTCTCGTTGACATTGAAGAATACAAGGATTTCGACAGAATAAAAGAAAACCGCCGCATGGAAAAATTCCATGCGGCAACGCTTCATCCCCCTGTCAAATTTGAAGATATTCTGGTTCAATTCAGTGATGATCCTCCCTTTTTGCGATTTCTGAAAAGAAAAATCCCGGAAAAATTACAGATAAAAACAAGCCTGGATAATGAAGAAATTCGGCTGATTGAAAAAAATCTTCTGGCGAATATTGAATTAAAAGAGAGCAACATTATCGACACCATCTTTTCCCCTTTATCCGCCAAGGATATCAGCGGTGAAAACGATACTCTTGAGACCTATGACCTGATTGAAAAGGACGAGAACGGATACAGGATCATTCCCAAAACAAAAGAAGAAATTGATGCATTCAAACAACGCCTGACAAAAAATCCGGCCTATAGCAACCGCCTCTATGCCACAGATGCGCAAACGGGCAAGATAACCGATTTTGGGGTGCTCATCAAATTTGCCGGCACCCTTCCCCGGGAAGAAATTATCTGCGCAATCATCAGTGTTATAAACGCGTACCCTGAACTGGAAATATTCATTGCCGGAGTGCCGTATGTGGCAAAAAATTTTAATGAGTATATGCAAAAAGATCTGTTTAAAAATATCCCGCTGATAATTTTAGTTGTCACCTTCATTTTCTATCTGAACTTTAAATCGCTGCGAGGTGTTTTTTTGCCCCTTGCCACGCTGGGAATGGCGGAAATATGGACCATCGGCCTGATGGGACACTTAGGCTATAAAATCACGTCCGTCGGAATTACGCTCCCCCCGCTTCTGATATCAGTGGGCAGCTCTTATGCGATTCATGTACTTAACCAGTATTACACGGATTTCAATCTGATTTCACCGTCGGACAAACGATCCGGCATTAAAGCCGCCATGACGCATATATCCGTCACTGTTTTTTTAGCCGGGTTTACAACGTTTGCCGCTTTCATAACCCTGGTGACAAGCCATGTATCCGCAATAAGGGAGTGGGCGGTCTTTTCCGCTGTGGGCGTTCTGTTTACCGTTTTTGTATCCATCACGCTCATTCCTTGCTTTCTGGCGATTCTTCCCCATAAGTTTCCCAAAGCCCTGATGGGAAAAGACAAATCCCGGAAAATCACATTTGTGGACAGACTTTTGGTCATCATTGCCAAAACCGCTGTCTCTCACCCCAAAAAGATCTATGTGATTGTCGGAATCATCATGGCCGTAGCCATTGTCGGAGTATGCCGATTAAAAGTGGATACGGATATTCTGCATTATTTTAAGGCAGATGATCCGGTCAAACAAAATGTAACAATTGCCGGAGATAAGTTCGGCGGCGGATGGGGATTCAGCATAATTATTGATTCCAATGAACCTGACGGTGTTAAATCGCCTGAATTTCTAACTACGATCGAAACCATAAGATCATGGCTGATGGCTGATGAAAATGCGGATCTCAATATCGGCAGAACCGATGCGTTTACCGATTTTATCAAGCGGATGCATATGGCCATGAACAACGATGACCCGGACTATTTTAAAATTCCTGAAAACCGGATGGATGTTATGGATTACCTTGAAATCTATTCCGGCGACGACGACGATTCAGACGGCCTTATTGATGAGTTTGAACCTTTTGTAGATGCAGACTTTCAGCAAAACAACATTCATGCCAGACTCGGCCACAAAACTGATGACAGAGTCGGCACAACGAAAGTCAAATATATTCTGAATAAAATAGAAAAGCATCTGACTGCCACCCTGCCGGATGGTTATTCCTTTACCGTCACCGGTTATCCTGCGATTGAAGTACAACTGGCCCATTATATCGTGACCGGTCAGTTGACAGGGCTGGTTCTATCACTGTTCATTGTCGCCATTGTCATCATTATTTTGTTTAGAAAATTTGCCGCCGGTCCTTTGGCACTGATTGATATGGGCGTCACCATTATTTTGAATTTTGGAATTATGGGATGGTTCGGCATTGACCTGGATATGGTCACATCAATCATCGCCTCTATAACTATTGGAATCGGAGTGGATGACACCATCCACTTCCTGAACACCTACCGGCATTATAAACACAGGGATATAGATATTCCAGACGCCATCGGAAAAACCATATTTATTGCCGGTAAAGCAATCATATTTACATCTCTGGCACTTACCGGAGGATTCCTTGTCCTGCTGACCTCGAGTTTTCAACCGATCATCCTGTTCGGTATCCTGATCTCCCTGACCATGGTCAACACGACCATCGGATCGATCTTGCTCATACCGGCGGCAATTCAGTTAACCGGCATCGAACTGGATCAAAAGCATCAATCATAACCACATTTTAATTTGTTCAATGAATAAACAACTCATGGAAGGAGATCGACGAAGGAGTCACTTAAGAGACATTTGATGTTTTTTGTACTAATTTTTCGGATTGAATATTATTGACATTTAATAAAATTTCTGCATAATATATTATAAACTTAGAACAAATTTTAGTATAAAGTTGACCGGCTTAATCAATAATCTTTCATACACATTCCCGATTGATAGGCCCAAAAAAATGAAATATTTTATGCGTAAACCACAATCTATGATTCAATCTCTTTGCTACACCTGATTCAGGATATTCCTTCAATAGCGCGACTGTTCCAAAACTACTTCGTTTTCTTTCCGACCTCGCATAATTCTGAGATATAGCTGGTACATCAAAAAAAACTCATTCGGGAAAAACACATGCATATTGCTGCTGTGGCATCCGTTCTGCCGGATCATTATTACGATCAGGAGACTTTGATTGCAACCGTCCGTGATCATTGTGCGGGGCGTTACCATAATATCAGTCGTATCGAATCGATTTACCGAAACGTTCTGGTAAATGGCAGACACCTTGCCCTCCCAATTGAAGAATATGATAACCTGAAAACATTTACCGACTCAAACAACGCCTTTATAAAGTGTGCGGTGGATCTGGGAGAACGGGCGATACGCAAGGGCCTGGAAAAGGCCGGACTCGCACCCGAAGACATTGATCATCTGATTTTTGTTTCCATTACCGGAATCGCCACACCTTCCGTTGACGCTCTGCTGGTCAACCGGATGAATTTGCGAAGAGACATTAAACGAACCCCGATTTTCGGCCTTGGGTGCATGGCCGGTGCGGCCGGAATTACAAAAGCTGTCGACTACGTAAAAGCCTATCCTAACCAGGTGGCCGTTGTTTTGTCGGTTGAGTTATGCTCCCTGACGTTACAGCGAAACGATTTTTCAGTAGCCAACATCGTATCCAGCGGTCTTTTCGGAGACGCAGCCGCAGCCGTGATCGTAACAGGCAGCGAAAGACAACAGGCAGCGCCCGCTGTCGTTGATACACGGTCGGTATTTTATCATAACACAGAGCATGTCATGGGGTGGGATATCAGCGCCAATGGATTCAAAATCGTGCTTTCCGGGCAGACACCTAAAATCGTTGAGTCCTCTCTTAAGCCGGATATCAAATGCTTTCTGGCAGATAATGGATTGGAATTAAAAGACATCAAAAGATGGTTGTTTCATCCGGGTGGGCCGAAAATTCTAGAAGCAATTACCAACAGCCTTGGAATTACCAGAGACGACCTTGCTCTGTCCTGGAAAAACCTTCAGGAAGTGGGGAATGTCTCAAGTGCTTCAATTCTGATGATATTAGAGGACGCCATAGACAATCATCCGCCGGCCAAAGGGTCTTATGGATTCTTTAATGCGATGGGACCGGGATTTTGCGCTGAGATGGGGCTGCTGAAATGGTAATATCGGTAATTGCATATATCATTTTTCTGATGATTGTCAGTGCAACCCGTCTGCTGGAAATGCAAATCAGCAAACGCAATGCGGCCTGGGCCTTTGACAACGGAGGTCTTGAAGTCGGCAAAACACATTTCAAGTTCATGGTGGTCCTTCATACCGCCTTTATATGTTCTTGCGGCATTGAAGTTCTTTTTACCCACCGGCCCTTTATCCCGGCATTGGGTTATCCAATGCTGGCTCTGGCCATCGGTGCACAAATAATCAGGTTTTATACGATTTCCGTATTGGGTAAATTCTGGAATGTCCGGGTGATCTTTGTTCCTGAACGACCCGTCATCACTCGCGGATTATACAAATACATCCGCCACCCCAATTACCTGGCGGTGATCGTTGAAATTTTTGCATTACCGATGATCCACACTGCCTGGATAACGGCAATTTTCTTCAGCATCTTAAACGCCTGGATATTGACGGTGAGGATCCGGTCCGAAGAACAGGCATTATCGGAACACTGCCATTATCAGGACAGTTTTAAATCCAAGGGCCGTTTTCTGCCATTGATTGCAAGGAGCAAAAATCTTGAACCAGAATAAAATACTGCAGGGTATCCAGCATGTTTTTGACCAATATCTTGAAATCGACACCCCCATCGAACCGGCAATGGATCTGTTGGCAGACCTTCAACTCGATTCCATGGAACTAACGACCCTTGTGGTGGAACTGGAAAACCACTTTCTGGTAATGTTTGAACAAGGCAATGAAGAGAATGTTCACACCATTAAAGATCTGGTTCATTTGATTGACAACTGCCTTACCAAGCAACAAGGTGATCCTGATGAATGATCAGACACTTTGCACCATGATCAAAAAAGCGGCTGAACTGGGCAACAGGGGTTACCGTTTTTTGGACCATCGGGAACAAGAAACATACGTTGGATATGATGATTTGTTTAAAAAATCATTAGGCATGGCCGGAGTATTTTCCCGCATGGGCATTAAGCCGGAAGACAAAGTCGCCCTGATACTGCCCACCTGCCCTGAATTTTTTTATGCTTTTTTCGGCACGCTGCTCTGCGGTGGAATTCCAGTGCCTTTATACCCGCCGATTCGACTGGGAAGGATGGAAGAATACCATCAAAAAACGGGCCGCATGCTGGAAGTATCTGAGGCCCGTCTTGTGTGTACCGACAAACGCATCAAACGAATAATAGGCCGTTCACTGGCGATCGCCTGCCCTGACCTGGGATGTATAACATTAGATGAGATTACTCCGGAGCCCTTTGGACTCATCAAGAGTAATCCGGACACACCGGCGTTAATTCAATTCTCCTCCGCGACCACCATTGATCCCAAGCCGGTGCTTTTGACCCACCGCCAGATTATTGCAAATATC
>JAJRPH010000268.1 GCA_024280875.1 Deltaproteobacteria bacterium
TAAATAGCTTCACATTTACCGTTCCAAAAAATCTCCCTAAATCATCCTTGGCATCAAATGCCTTTTCTGCGATTAAGTCAATTTCCCTTGGTTTGTTTGAAACATTGTCATTGTAATAAGGACTTATTAAAACCGTCCACCCTTTTTCTCTTAAATATTTTAAGACCTTGCAATGAAATGTATTTCCACTTTTCTCAATAATTGCTTTAACGGCTTCAATATCATGGGACATGAACGCTCCTCTTAAACATCATCGATTAAGCTGAATTTTTCCATTAAACGTACTTTCCCTAAGTGATGCATCAGGGGCTTCACTTTTTAGCAAAGACTGAACTATAATAGATTCTGCTTCTGCAACACCCGGCCCGAGAGTAACTTCCATTGAATTTAAACAATCAGGATTTAATTGGATATCAATAAATTTATCTAAAAGAGGTTCTTTTGATCTTTTTTTATCTATCTGAAACGCATCATTGTCCCAAAAAATATGATTGGGTATAATTAAAAATCTAATCTCTTTCTCAAAATTCCATCCTTTAGATTTTACAGTTCCAAACTTTTTTAAATCAACTTGAGAATCACTCAAAAGACAATCAACCGAATTTTTATCTGTATATTCTACTTTAGATGGACCATATATATAGGGAATCAATTCGTCTTCATTCTTAGATCTTTGAAAAGTATTATTAAGTGATTTAAGAATTATAAAGTCAGTCATGTCGTCCTTGGATCTATGTGGACCATCTCCATGTGCAAACATGTTTCTCGGGAGCTTTAAGCGAACACCCTTCATGCCTGAGCCATAAAAAAACCAAAGCGGGATAGATTCCGTTTTTCCTGTTGCCCAACAGGAAATAAAAACAAATTGTTTGGCTTCTGGTAAGTCTTTAATTTGGATTTCGTCAAGGTCCATTAATTTGTCACCCCTCGAAAACCGAATTGTTTTATTTTTTAAGATAAGTGCCAGATTCTCTATCGATGTATAGTGATATAAATATTTGGGGTAATTATTTTTCTTCACTTTTTTTTGTTATTGTTCACAGCCATTTTTAAATTTTTGCCTTTTTAATTCTTCAGACTTTCATCTTTCGGTGCGGCTTCAAAAGCTTTTCTGAATTTAACAATCTGATCCGTATCGCCTTTTTCAATTAACTCTTTATCTTCCAATTCTTTTAAAAACTTGTCATCTTTAAAATCTTCAAATGTCAGGTCATAAAAATTTACGCTCAGCGCCATTTTTTTTACAATATCATCTGGATTCGGATACTTTATGTTGTTTAGTATCCCGGAAATAATATCCTCAATTCTTTCTTTAAAAAGAGGTTTCTGATAATTGATAATTTCTTCTGGCGGGTTTGCTTCCAAAAATGTTCTCAGTTCTTCTTTGATTCTTTTTTTTGACGTCACTATTTCAGCAAATAAATGCATAGGAATGGTTTTATTTAAGTTGGATATTTTTCCTTGTAGCTCGGTAAGTTGTTTTTGGAATGCCGCTTTTTTATCATTCTTTATAATGCTTTTCTTTCTGCATGTTATCGGAAAACAAAATTTACTTCTTATCGATTTGATCTCATCTTTCAGATTATAAAATTCTTTAAAATTGTCATTGGTATCCAGGTCAATAAAAAGGCGCATTTTGGTCTCAAGAGCCTTTTTAATTTCTTTATCTTTAAAGGGCATGGCTGAAGGAGGAATATTGACTTTTTTAAACTGCAGATTGGCTCCCTCAAACTCCATTTCAACAAACTGGATTTTTGCGGTATAAACCTGAATTTGTCGCTGCAGATCTGGATGGGTGGGTGGATTTTTTTTATTTCTTTTTTGACGGTTTCAAATTTTTGACTATCAAGAAGGGTGACTTTTATTTCGTTTTTTGGCTTTTTTATATCCTCAATGGTTTCTTCAACAAAATGTATATACTTATCGGTTGCCTTTTTTATAGCCTGTTGCAGCTCGGGCTGGCTCTTATCCACTGATGCTTTTGGTGTTGGGAAAAAATATTCAATTAAATGAACCTGCGTAAATGGGTCCATTTTAACGGCATTGCTGCCAATATCCTCAAAGGCAAAGATTCTGCTTTCCGGAAAAATAAAGTAAGCGTCTTCATCACATATAACAAAGGCTACCCTGTTTTTGCAGCATTCAAATATTTTGATGCCGTGGGTTTTGAGCATTTCAACAGCGTCAATGCTGCCATAACCATGCCTGAAATTATTTTCTGAAATATCAATTGCAATCCGAATGTCATCAACTGTGGATTTTGCGTTGATTAAAGTTTTTGCAAATTCTTCGTGGATATTGGGCAGGGATAGATAGATTCGTTCTTTAGCAGAACATATCATTTCATCAAACCGATGAGGAGTAATCGTTTCAATAAACTTTAGCATAAGCGTTCCTATTTTTTTCCTGTTACCGCTTTAGTTTCAGCCAGCAGGTTGCCGAATTTGCCATAGTTAACTTTCACGCCATCATCGAGATCCAGAGATATCTTCATGTCAGCGTAATGGCGGAGTTCATCGTCGAATTTGGACAATTCGATCTGTTTCTTTTTTAAGGTATCAACTTCTTTCTGGTATTTACGCTGATCAGATGCGGATGTTGCTGCATCTTTTTCAGATTTCAGGAATTCGATGCGTGCCCGGATATTACCCTGAAGCGGGGTGACGTATGCGCTGCGCATACGGGACAATGTGGTCTCGTTGTACCGGTGCAGATAGACCAGGCATTCAAATGCTTTTTGCTTGCCGCTTGAAAACAGCCAGTAAATGGGTCGTTTTCTATAGGTTTTGAGGTGATCCTTGAAAAAAGTGGTGCTCAAATATTGACGGATGGTGCCTATGGGCGCTTCTGCTTTTTTTGATTTCAGACTGTCAGCCACGAATTGTAGATTTTCATCCAGGTGCTCTGCCGGCCAGGCGACTTTGATGAATTCAACAAACCGATTGGCCGCATCGTCTGGAAACCAGTCCAGATCCATAACAGGGACAATGCCATCATCGTCTGCCTGGAAAGTTTTGTATTTGGATGCATCAAACCCATTATTTCCGCTATGCGCATAGATTAAACCGGATTCGTCCAAGCTGTACCGGCCCATCATGCAACCGATGGCATATGAGATGAGCTCTTTGAATGTGTCGGTCCGCAACAATGATTCAAGTTCTTCTTCGCTCTTATCGCCGCTATACCTATAATAAGGGTTGCAGGTCAGGGTGATTTCGGTAAGTGGGACATTCGGAGTAAGTTCATCTTGCAGGCCATAGACTTCGATGAAAATGCGGTTGTTTTCTTCTTCAAGGCGCTGCATTTCTAAGGTCAAAGTGCTCAATTGTTTGCTAAGTTGTGCGTAGGTAACTTCTAAAGTTGCTTGGTGATTGTGGGGTTGTATAAGTTCAAGGTTAATGAAATCCCAAGAAGTTTCATATGCATCCCAATCCGATTTAGATATTTCAATCAGTTTTGTTACGCATTTTAATATCTTTTGGGAGTTGGTCTGTTCAAGAACCTTTTGAATAAAAGGAAGATTGCCGATATCCCGAGTCTGATATTCAATGGTCGGGTTCAAGAATTTTAAGAAATACCGAACTTGCTTACTTGCTAAAAAGCCAAGAACTACCTCATTTTCCAAACGATTAGGGAAACAACAAGATCCTTTAACATCAAAGATAAATCCTTTAAAGGACTTCCTGACTCCAAAATGCGAAGAACTTGTGGCTGTCCATGTTATTGCAGGCAGAAAATAGTACCTTTCATTCGATATTTTCCAACCCAAATTGTCCCATGATAGTTGTGGATAATTTTCAAGAGTATTCTTTTTAATTTCGTAGCCATCATTGAACCAATTAACTACATATTCATTATTTCCATACCATTTTCTGAAACTTCCCCCTTTGTTGTACGAAAACCATTTTTTCTTTGATTTTTCAGCATCTATTGCATTTTCATAATTAAACCCTGACTGATTTATTGGAACTTCATACCAAAATCTTAAGAATCGATCGTTATCACCTGTGCGCATACCGATTTTCGCCGGGGCTATTACTGACAGAGGCTCACTTTCCTCAAAGATATTCATAATTTTCTTGCTTACCCAATATGCAATCGGACTACCGGGAATTTTCTTAAAATCAGAAGCGGATGCACTATAGAACCATCCACAGTCTGTATTTTTAATCGCCTCAAGTGTTTTGGGTCTCTGGTTTGCCGATCCCCGGAAATTAGAAAGCCTTATATATCCACCCTTGAAATCAGGGTGATGCCAGTTTTCAATTGTAAAAGTACAAATGGGTACGGTTGCCCCATCAAATCCTGAATATTCAAGCTGAACCAGTGATGTAAGAGTTTTTTGATCAATCAGAAAGTTACGTAACTTTTCATAGGATGAAATAAACATCCATACAAAAGGAGACATGAAACCGAGCTGACCTTTTGGAAAGGTAAGTGCTGCATTGCGAACAATAAAAGCCGAAAATAAATCAGATTTCACATCAGTGAAATTGTTTTTAAGGAACGTCTTCAACTTCGGATTCATCCCCTTGCCACCCATATAAGGTGGATTTGCCACCACACAATCAAATTTCCGAGCCAAAAGCTCGGCCTGAGCTGCCAGCGCCCGAATGTTCTGGACATCGCTCGTAGCAAGCCATTTTCCGATTTTGTCCTCAACCGTTTTGGCAATCTCAGGCATTCTTAGGGCAAGATCCTCAGGCACGGTAATCAATGACCCATAGGTTTTGGCATTTTCAAACAGCGTTACCAGTTCGTTCAAACCGTCCTTTGTTTCCGCATCGTCTTTGAAAAATATTTCGATATTCTTTTTATCTGATGCATCGCTTTGCTGGATTGACATAATGTTCAGCGCAAGTGCATCCCGGCCCAGAATTCTTCGGTCATCTGCTCTCGCCTTCATCAACACCGCAAACCCACCCAGCTGGGCAGCACGGTCGTCAATGTCCAGTCCATAAAGATTCTTCTCAAGAATCAGCTTTGGGATCTCCCGTGTCCGGTAACCCCTCTCCAGATATATCTCTTTTAATACATCATAGGCTTCCACCAGGATATGCCCGGACCCGCAAGCAGGGTCCAGAAAAGTAATTTCTTCGGGATTCAGTTCTTTTGGGGTACTTTCATCAAGCTGTTTTTGAACATCCGGTTCCTGTTCAGCAGGTTCAATGTAATATTCCATCTTCTCCCGTAAGGCAGATTCCGGATAAGTTGCCAGCCACATGCGGCCCAAAGTATTCTGGACCATGTATTTGACGATCCAGTTAGGGGTAAACAACTGAGTGGCTGCCGGGATGTCCTCGCTCTTTACCACTTTGCCGATGACTTCATCTTTTTTTTCTGAAATATAAAATTGGTAGATCCAGCCGATGATCTCCACATCATCCCAGTCAGATTCATCAATTTCCATGACCAGTTTGCGGATGGGGGAATCTGAATGCAGCAGGTTGTCCGGCAGAAGGAGTTCTGTTTCATTGTCGATCTTTTCAAACAGAAACGGCATGGCCTGATGTAATGCATTACACTGGGAAGTGATCAGCAGGCGGTAGAGTTCATTATCTTTATCTCCGGCAAGGCGAAGTTCAATGATGGTTTCTTTTTTCAACCCTGAGAAATCAATATCTGCTGCATGTTCCAATAACTCCGGGATACCAGATCCAGTTTCAGCTCTGGTGGAATTGCTTAACACCCGATACCCGTGATCCAGGTAGTCATGGAGTTCCATATAACGCAGTGCCACAAACCGGTTAAACCAGGAATAAGCAGTTGACCGCATGGTCATTTCAAAGCTGTCTTTTGCTATCCGGTCTACCAGCTTTTGCCTAAGGTTTCCATCTTTTTTGGGTATGGCCCGGTCGCCGATAATTGCGACATCTCCCTTGAATTCAATGGGCTCAATTTTTTTATCGCTGAATATGCCGTAATAATTGGCCCGTTCGGTTACGGCTTTTAAAAAATCCCGGCGTGCCTGAATAGCATAGGATTTGGTTTTCGCAGTATTCATTGTTGTCCTTTTTTATTTTTTCACCGCAAAGGCGCAAAGTTCGCAAAGGGTTTTTTGCGCGCAGCGCTTTTCTTTTTCTTTTTCTTCTTTTTCTTTGCGTCCTCTGCGTCTTTGCGGTGGAATTTTATTTTTTTAGCTTCTCTGCGGTGAGTTATAAACCGTTTACAATCCGCTTTATTCCATTCTTCAATACCGGGACATTGAAATTCATAAGCATTCCAAGTTTCAGCCCTGTTAACTTAAGATAAGTTATAAGTTGAGCGTCATGTATTGATTCCAGAGCATTTACAGCTTTGAGTTCCAATACAACTAATTTATCCACAACCACATCAAGTCGGTATCCACAATCCAGCTTTACACCTTTATATTCAATTGGAACCGCTTTCTGACGTTCAAAGGGCA